>CALUXH010000072.1 GCA_944324695.1 uncultured Elusimicrobiales bacterium
AAGGCAAAATTGATCAGAAAGCGTTTTCGCACGTTTCCACGGGCGGCGGCGCGAGTATGGAATTTGTGGAAGGAAAAGAATTGCCCGGTTTGGCGGCTTTAGCCAAATAAGGCAAGTCCTTTCTGACAACCGGAGATTTTAACTCCACAAACCGGACCCTGTTGTTTAGGGTCCGGTCTATTTATGTTAGGAAGGAATTGCCCGGAGTCAAGGTGTTTGGTTAGGGGACAAAAAATCCCTCCACCAAGGGGGGAGGGGTTTATCATGCGTCTAGGAAATATCTCATTAGTTCAAATCAGGTAATGCGGCAATAAGCATATCCAATAGGATTGTTCTTAAATTTAGCGTTTCCGCATAAACTGGAACATATGTTTTTTGCTTCTTCTTCTATTGCCACACAGGAATAATTGCCAATGTAACTGTAATACAAATAATAAGCCAAAAGTTTATCTCCCGTATTATTTCTGGCAGCGACAACTTCAAACGAGCCCGGAGTTGAATTTCCGTTTATATTGCGTATCTCATAAGTAAAATTTTTTAAAACGATTTTTCCCTCATCATTTATATCCCCGCTTAATTGTATATCCAAAATATCCATATTGTCGGTAGGGCCTCCCATGGTCATAATATACAATTGTTCCGCATTTACCAAAGCGCGCAAATTGGTCATGGCTTCCGCGGCACGGGCACGTTCCACGGCCTTTTGGTACTGCGGCAGAGCAATGGCGGCCAGTATGCCGACAATCAACACCACGACCAAAAGTTCTATCAGCGTAAAACCGGCCCGTTTGTAAAAACAAGGATGGGAATCTGCGTAAAAATCCCTCGGAATGGCACTGCAAAATAAGCCGCCTAAAACGCCTTTAGAGCGGTTTTTATTTCCTGGATACATTTTTTGATAAATTTTGTTCATGAACAAAATTTATCAAAAAAAAAAAACAAATCAAGGCTTTTTAATATCACTTGCCGACAAACACACATCCGCCAATAAAAATTGTATAATGTTTATGTTATTTTTACAGGAGATATAAAATTATTATGCTAACCCTTCTGCTGATTATTCACTATTTTGCTTGTATTTTGTTAATCATTTTGGTCTTGCTGCAAAGCGGCAAAGGTTCCGCCGCCGGTATTTTCGGCGCGTCGGGTGCGGATAATATTTTTGCCAGCCCCACCGCTTTCAACGCCGTAAACAAACTGACCGCCGCTTTGGCCGTGGTCTTGTTTCTGACCTCTATTCTGCTGACGGTAACTTACAACAAACGCACCACGTCTTCCGTATTAGACTCCGTACAAATCCCGGCGTCTGCCCCCGTCGCTCCGGCAGCCGAAACTCCGGCGGATACGGCCAATTAGTTTTTCATCTACACCAAAACCCGCGCCTAAAGCGCGGGTTTTTTGTTTTAACGCGGAAAAAAGGGGGGGGAATTTGTCTTATTTTTCCAAAAGCTCTTTTGCATACAACGGCCATTTTTGCTAAAATAAATACATCAAAGCAGTTTCCCTTTTATGTAAATTTAGCGCGGGTGGCGGAATTGGTATACGCGTGCGTTTGAGGGGCGCATGCCTCACGGCTTGGGGGTTCGAGTCCCCCCTCGCGCATAATTTGAAAAACCGGACGAAAAGTCCGGTTTTTTGTTAGCGCCACCGCAATACCTCAGGCTTCAGCCCGGAAAGTTTCATTCATGCGGGCAGAACTCCTTCGGCCATTTTCCCGTCGGAAATTATTCTTAATTTTGTATAATTTGATATATCTTTTTATCTTCGGAGCAGGCATGAATCCGCTTTTGGCCGTTTGGCTGTGCTGGGCAATTGTCGGTTTTTCACCCATAGCGGGGCGTTACGCCGTAGGGGTTATCAGCCCCGCGCTTTTGGTATTTCTGGGCACCCTGGCGGCGGCCGCGTTTTTTGCACCGTGGCTGACCCGCCACCGCAAATGGGGGGAATTGTTTGCCAAAGAAACCCGCTGGAATTTTTTGTTCATTGGTACATTCGGCACCGCCCTGCCCTTTTCCATTTTGCTGTGGGCCCTGCATTACACCACGCCGGGCAACGCGGCCATTTTACAGCAGTCGGAGCTTTTGTATTCCCTGCTGATAGCCGCCGTATTCCTGCGCGAAATCCCCACCAAACAGCAGCTGCTGGGCAGCGCGCTGATTTTGGCCGGAGTCATTCTCATTCTGCTAAAAGAACAATACACCCCGCGCTGGACGGGCGACCTGATGGTGGTGGGATGCACGTGGATGCTGCAGGCCGCTTCCTGCGCGGCCAAAAAACTGCCCAAACACCTGGACCACCGCCTGATTGCGGCCGCACGCAACGTCTACGCTTTACCCGCGCTGACGGTCATTCTGGCCGTACTGGCTTGCCGGGACGGGCTGACGCTAAAACCCAATTTGCAAGCCGCCTGGGTGCTTTTGTACACCGGTATTTTTAAATACGGCTGGGCCATGGTTTTGTGGTATCAGGCCATACGCGCGCTGGACTTGGGCAAAGTGACGGCCATCTATCTGTCTTATCCCGTTTTGTCGTTTATATTGTCCCTGATATTGGGCTTTGAACCCCTGCATACATACCAGTTAGCCGGGTTAGGGCTGACGCTGGCGGGGGCATACTGGGTCAGTTTAATCGTTAAAAAACAACAGGAGCATACATGAAAAAATTCTCTCCCGTCGCCGCTATTTGGATAGCCTGGTTTGTCACGGCGGCCAACCTGATTGCCGGTAAATACGCCACGCCGTATGTTACATCGGCCTTGTTTTTGTTTTTAAGTTGTGTCGGCGCGTTGATATGTTTTACGCCGCACCTGAATAAAACCGGCGGCTGGAAACTGCTTTTTGACAAAAAGTTGTTTTGGCAATATATGGGCCTGGGCACGCTGGGCACGGCTTTGCCCATGACGGTGTTTATGATTGCTTTAAATTACACCACGCCGACCAATGCGGCCATTTTAAACCAATTTGAAATCGTTTATTCCATCTTGTTGGCCTGGATAATTTTAAAAGAAACCCCGACGTTCAAACAAATAGGAGGCTCTCTGCTGGTGGTGGCGGGGGTAACGCTGCTTTTGTGGCAGACGGGGTTCTCGGTGCAGCTGAAAGGGGATTTGATGATTGTGGGCTGCCTGTGGATGTTCCAGCTCAGCCACATCTTTGCCAAAAAACTGCCGCCGGATATGGACCCGGCGCAAATTGCGGCCGCGCGCGCCTTATTTGCTCTGCCGGCACTGTTTTTGCTTATAATATATGTAGCTTGCACACAGGGGCTGATGTTCCGCCCCGCGCCCGCGCTGTGGTGGACGTTGGCTTTCAGCGCGGTGATTAACTATTTTTTGGGCAATACGTTTTGGTATTACGCCATACGTCATATGGATTTGGGCAAAGCGACCGCCATCATCCTGTCCTATCCGGTGATGACGTTTATTATGTCTGTACTGCTGGGACTGGACAAAATTACCGTTTTTAAAGTGCTCGGGCTGATACTGGCCTTAAGCGGGGCTTATATCGTAACGGGCATCGTCAGCAAACAAGGAGAGGCAAAGAAATGAAAAAGTTGGTGCTTTTTGATTTGGACGGCACGCTGGTGTACGCCGGCGGAGCGGGGCGCACCGCGCTCACCAAAGCCGTCAAAAAACTCTACGGCAAAGAACCCAAATTTGAACACGGCTTGATATCCGGCCGCACAGATACGGACAATTTTTCCATCGTTTATGAAATGGTTACCGGAAAAAAAGCCACAAAAAACGAAGTTAAAAAAATCCACGACGCTTATTTAAGCCTGTTGCCCGCAGAAGTCAAAAACGCCGCCAAAAAGAAAACCTACAAACTGGTGGCCGGGGTAAAAAAATTGCTGGAAAAACTTTCCAAAGAAAAAGACGTCGTGCTGGGCCTGGGTACGGGCAATATAGAGCAGGGAGCCAAAATCAAGCTGGAGCCCTCGGGCCTGTTGAAATACTTTGCCTGCGGCGGTTACGGCGAAGACGGACACAAACGCGAGGATATGCTTAAAGCCGCCGTCAAACGAGCCGAAAAAAAGTATAAAACCAAATTCACGCCCGATCAGGTGTACGTGGTGGGGGACACACACCGCGACGTACTGGCCGCCAAGAACTGCGGTTTTCATTCCGCGGCCATACTCTCCGGTCTGGGCGACGCGCACCTGTTGCAGCGCGCGGCAGCGGAACTGGAACTGAAAAATTTTAACGACTTAACCACTTTTTACGTCTGGCTCGGCCTGCAGACCGACCCCAAAGGCGTTAAGCGGGGCATTTACATTTCACCGGCCAGCGCGATTGAACACGTTTTCTTCAGCCGCACGGGCATAGACGAGGACCGGCTGAAAATGCTGCGTATTAAAAAATATTCGGATTTGCCTTCGGGCACCATCATGTAGGAGCGGCCGTATGGAATGGTTTAAAGCGGCGGAAAAATTCAACCAAGCCCTGGCGTCGGCTGACCCGACCCCGGGAGGCGGCGCCGCGGCGGCCATGGCGGCGGCCATGGGATGCTCCCTGGCGCTGATGGCGGCCCAGACCACCGTTAACCGCAAAGCCACCGCGCAGGAAATCAAAGACAAACTCCAGCCGCATGTACGCAAACTCGGAGCGCTGAAAACACAGCTGAACAATTTGATACAGGAAGACGGCGCGGCCTACAGCGCTTTTATCGTGGCCAAAAAGCTGCCTAAAGAAGATTCTGACCGCGAAAAGGCCATGCAGGACGCTTTGATTTACGCCGCGCGCGTACCGGCCGACACCGCCACCACGGCCATACAGTGCCTGCGCGAAATTGATTTAATCAAAGACGATATTGCGCCCGTCATCATGTCGGACATTTACTGCGGGCAACACCTGTTAAAAGGAGCGGTGCGCTGCTGTGTGGAAAATATTAAGGCCAATTTGGAATTTATCAAAGACGCGGACTGGAACGACAAGTTTCGCCAGCATATAGAAGTGTTTTTAAAATCTTGTTAAAGTTATGACTGAAAAAGCAAATAAACGCAGCGGGATGCTGGGCGCCATTTATCAAATGTTGCCTAATATCGACGATGATTACGCCGCCAAGCTGGTTTATACCCTGGAAAACAAAAAATCCGTATCGTCTTTGCAACAAGATATTGCCGATATTTGTGCCAAGCTGGGCGACGCCAACGCCCAAACGGATACCATCGTGGCCAAAATACTGCTGGACGAAATAACTCTTCCGGCGGCCTTGCGCCAGCTGCGCGTATATAACAACGCCCTTTCCATAACGGAATTGACCGGTGCGCTGGACACTCCTGCGGAAGTAACGGATTTATTGCTTAATTATTACGCTTCGTTCGGCTCCCGCCGTTTTTTTGACGTGGAATTCGCCAAGGCTTTAAAAAATGTACGCGACAAACAGGACATGCAGGACGCCGACAAAGCCCAGTATGCCCTGGATCGCTTAATATTACAGGCGCAGCAAGATTTGCAGCACAACGCCCAAATACGCGCCCAAAACAGAAAAGACATTTACGCCGCGGCTGACCGCTATGTTTTACCGCTGAAGCTGACGGCGGATTTGATGAATGCATATGATGCGCCCGGAACGGAAAATTTTAAACCGGACTTTGAGGCATTATTCCAGGATTTGAAAAAAATTAACGACCGAGCGCATTTGTGCGCCTCTTTGGCAGCCAAAGTCATGCTGTGTCAAATTACACAGAAAGATGCACGGGATATTGCCCTGACGGACAAACTGCTTAAAGGGCAAATTCTGGAAGAAGACCTCATGATTATCGCCTGCCGTTACCTTAAGCTGAAAACCCCGCAGGACATACAGGACACATTTGAGGCCGTACTCTCACGCCTGCCGCATGTAAGCCAAAAAGAAGAAAACCTGGGCCTGGCCGTGCGAGTGCTGCTGGACGGAACGGAACCGGCGTTTGAAAAAGCCCGGAAAAAAGCATCCCTGCACCGCGAACGCATTCTGCTGCGCAACGCTTTGGCCGCCAAAGAAATGTACGGCGGATACGAATATGATTTGGCCCAGCGTTTCGGCGGACGAAAAACTTTCGGGCAGCTGGACCGGGAAATGGCGCAGCTGCTGGCGCGGCTGCCGCATTGCCAAGACGAGATGGAAAACAGAGAACTGGCCTGCAAGGTGATGTTGGGAACCTTAAGCGAGCAGGAAGCCCAAAAGCAGGCGTCTTATTTACGCGATATTAAAGCAAATACGCTGACCCAGGGACTGGTGCCCGAAGCGTTAAAAAATTATTTGGGGACGCAGTCTGTACAGGAACTCACCGCTTTTTTTGAAAACTCTCTGGCCCCTTACACCTTTTGGAAGTCGGACCGGAGCAAACATGAATTTGCCCTCTCCGTACTGGTGGACGAACTGAACGGAACCTCTGAAAGCAGGATTTCGGCTTTTGCGCTGGATATGCTGGAAAAAGGGGCTTCCCCGGAGATGGTCAAGGACATATTAACCAGCATACATTCCCGCAGAAACCAGGGTACGGACCTGGAAAAACTATTGGAAACTTATAAAAAAGCCCAAGTAACCGGAAAAAAAGTGTAATTCCAATACAATCCATGCAAAAAAGACTATCCAAAAGGCTGATAATTTGCTATGCTTGTATCGTGACGGTTTATTTTTAAACGCTAGGGTGAAAAAACAAATGAGATACTGGGTTTACATTAATGACAGAGTGGACGGGCCTTATGAAGAAGACAAGCTGGCCTCCATTGACGGTTTTACTCCGGACACGCTGATTTGTTCCGAAGAAATAGAAGAAGGGGCCGGACAGGAATGGGTCAAAGCCTCCGATCTTTTTGAATTTGACGAAGCCGCCAAAACCATGACACGCGCCCCGTTGACGCAGGAAGAACTCAATTACATTCACAGCGCGGGCGACAAAAATGCCGCCCAGTCCTCCCCTGCAGCCGATGTAACCGCCACCCAAATACTGGCCGACAAAATAGACAATCTGACCAAACAAATTGAAGAATTAAAACAGAAACTGGACAGCGCGCTGGAAGCGGCCGTCGCCGCGCCGCGCCCTCAGGCCAAGCCCATTGAGCAGCACCAGGATACTCCTTCTTTGCAGGAAACGGAAACGGCGCCCGCTGCGGAAAAAACGGACAAACCTTTGGATCTCTTGGACGAAATTCAAATCGGAGCGGAAAAGACGGAAAGCCTGACGGCCAAAGGGGGAGAAGAGGTGGTGTTGCGCTCGGCGCTGGATTCGCTTTACAATGCCTCCGCCATGCAGCCCGAAGAAGAAAAGGAACCCACTTTCCAAGATTTACTTTCTCCCATAAAACCCAAGCAGGAGACGGAAACGGAGCCGAAACCGGCAGACCGCGCCTTGGATGAAAAAGCACAGGACCAGGATCCTCAACCCCAGCAGCAGACCGCGCAACCCGCCTCGGAGGAGACCCCTGCCGTTACGGAAGAAAAACGCGAAGAAATTATTAATGAAATTACGGCCCCTGCCGCCCAGAACGATCTCATTTCCCAAGTCATTGAAGAAACCGCCCAGACGCAGCCTGCACAGCTGACGCCGGTAGACGAAGCGGTGCAAAATGATGAGAAGGATGAGGCAGAACCTCAAGACGCCGTTTTACAACAGGAAGAGCAATCTTTCCAGATTCCTTCCGTTCCTGCGCAAGAGCAAGCGCCCGCCAGCGAGCACGCGGACGGAAAAGAATCTCTGGATTTAACCGGCCAGCCCCAATTAAATCTTGTTTCCGAAGAACCGGCCGCCCAAAGCGATGCTCAGCCTGCTCCCATGCCCGCTTTTCAGCAGGAACAGGCTCCTTCCAGTGAATTGACGCCCATGAATCCTGATGACCAGCCTAAAGATACAGCCCAGAATCCGGAAACCATTAAAGAGCTGGTCCCCGGCAAAAAAATTGAAGCACAGGAAACGGAGGAAGACTCTTTAATTTCCCAGGCGGATTTGGAAGAAGCTTTTACGGAACGCGCGTCGGTGGCGCAGGACTTTCCTTTTCCGGAAGAAACCCAAAATACCCAATCCGCCGCTTCTGCGGAGGAACCGTCCACGCAAACTCCGGCTCAGGAGCAACCGGCGGCCAGTGCGGCTGCCGAGGCGGCCCCGGCTCAACCTCAGCCCGATTCTTTGCCCAAAGGGGAAGGGTTTTATAATCCCGGAGATATGACGGAAGTGGAATTAAAAGAAGGCTCCACCTACCTGATATCGGATTTTATCCCGCCGGCCACGGCATCCGGGGCCGAAACTAAGGCCCACGGGGCCGTACCGGGTTCGGCCGAGGCGGCTCAAGTCTCGGCGGAGAACAACGGCGTTATGCCCGTTCCTCAGACCCTCACGGGAAATGTGGAAGAAATCGTTCCGGCCTCTTCCCAGCCCAATCAGACGGACTTAACCATGTCCAAGGTCATTTTGGAAAATACCATTAAGACCAAACGCGGCGCGACGATGGATATTAAAACCGTACCGATGGTTAATGAACCGGGAGATTCCGAACGTTTGGATTTGTCGGACTCGGATTTGGATTTTAATACCCAACACGATATCAAACCGGCAGACGCCAAAACCGGCGGCAACAAGTTGACCAAGACCGTTCTGGCCATATTGGGGGCCGTGCTCCTTCTGGCCATGATTTACATTATGCTGGCTTTCTTGGAAATTTTGCCGGAACAGTTTAATATATTAAAGAAATCCGCCGAAACGACCCAGATTCAGCAGCCCCAGCAAAATGAAGTCTTTAATGAAATGCTCGGTACGGATGGGACGGCTGCGCAAAATCAGCAAGAGGCGGCCGCAACGCAAATGCCGCAGGGGAATTATCCTGCGGACGGCCAAGTCCCGGTTGATATGATGCAGCAGCCGGCCGCGGGCACGCCGCCCGCTTATCCGGCCCAGGGCCAACTTCCCGGCCAGAACGCCAACCCGTTAGCGCAAATATTGATCAATGCCCAAAACGTGCGCCTGGCCAACGGGCAAACTTTGCAGCAGCTGGTCAATTCCCGCCATCCGGCCGCCCAAAACCAGATTGAATGGACAATCAGCACCGCCGTAGAGCCCAACAATTATTCCATTCTGGCCAAAGTGCCGCCTGAAAATCCGCAGGGATTTAGGATTTCTTACCGTTTTAATTACAATACGGTTACGCAGGCGCTGGATCCGACGATTTCGGACTCCAAAAACCTGCTGGATTCCATCCTCCCGCAGGCCGCACAATAAAAAGCAAATTCTTCAAAGCCCCTGTCAGACGACGGGGGTTTTTTTATAGACTATACTCATGGACACGCTTGCACTGATTAACCGGGCGGAACAAACCCACAGCCTAAACGAAGAAGAAATCCTGCATATGCTGCAGGATGCGGCGGCGGACGGCGCGTTGTTTGCCGCGGCGAACCGTGTGCGCAAAAAATACACCGGAGACGAAGTGCATTTGCGCGCATTGATAGAATTTACCAACATTTGCCGCAATGATTGTTTATACTGCGGTTTGCGCGCGTCAAACAGCCGCGTAACGCGTTACCGCATGGGACCGGGGAAAATCCTTGCACTGGCGGAAAAAGCCGCGGAAGAAGGCTATAAAACCGTTGTTCTACAAGGGGGGGAAGACCCTTATTTTACCGCGGAGACGCTGACGCCCCTGCTGCGCCAAATTAAATCCCTGGATATGGCCATTACGCTGAGCATCGGCGAACGCCCTTATGAGGACTATGCGGCCTTTAAAGAAGCGGGGGCGGAGCGCTACCTGCTGCGCATAGAAACCACAGACCGCGCTTTATATGAAAAATACAATCCGGGGATGAGTTTTGACAACCGCCTGCGCTGTCTGCATGATTTAAAGCGCCTGGGATATGAAACCGGCACCGGCGTATTGGTGGGCCTGCCCGGGCAGACTTTGCGTTCGCTGGCGCGGGATATTTTATTTTTTCAGCGTCTCGGCGCGGATATGATTGGCCTGGGGCCGTTTATTCCCTGCCCGGATACCCCGCTTACAGATGCCCCCGCTCCGCAGCTGACGCCCGCTTTAAAAGTAATGGCCCTGACGCGCCTGCTGCTGCCGGATATCAATATCCCCGCCACCACCGCCATGGAAGCGCTGGAACCGGACGGACGCCTAAAAGCCCTGCAAAGCGGGGCCAATGTGATTATGCCCAATATTACGGAGGGGGAGGAACGGGAAAACTACGCGCTTTATCCGGGCAAAGCCGCCGCCGCGCCTAGCACGCCAAAGCTGAGGGAAGAACTGGATAAAAAATTACGCGCCCTCGGCAGGCGCATCGGCACGGGCTACGGCGGACACAAACGCTAATTGGCAGATGACAGCCCCGCACGGTCGAAACGAAGACACGGCGCTTTTTAATGCTGTTGGTAGAGGCGACGCGGAAATGGTAAAAGAATTATTGAGCCATTTTGCGGATGTGAATATACAGGACTATGATGGAAACTCTGCCCTTCTTCTTGCTTATTACTCCGGCAATGCAGAGATAGCAAGAATGCTAATAGGCAGCGGAGCCGATGAAAACGTAAACGCAGGAAACAAAGTCGGATACACGGCCTGGCATGACATCCTACTACGGCGCTATACCGAGACAGAGTTGTTAAAGCTCCGTCACGGAGCAAAAAAATGAGTCTGTGTTTTTAAACTTTTACGGCTTCTGCTAAATTTTCCAATCTGCCAGAATAAATATCCCCGCCCACACAAAACAGCCGCTCAGTTCAGAGCGGCTGTTTTGCAAATATTATGACTTACTTGGCAGTATTTTCCACAATGCGCAGCATGACGTTAAACGCCTTTTCGGCCCAGCCCAGGCTCATCCACTCATAAGGCCCGTGCGGGTTTTCATACGCCGCAAAAATATTGGGCGTGGGCAGCCCTTTAAGCGACAGACGCGCCCCGTCCGTTCCGCCGCGCGCCTGCGTCAGGCGATAATCAATCTTCTCGTCTTTTAAGGCCTGCTCCAGCACCTGCATGGCCTGCGGTTTTTCTTTCAGCACCTGGCGCATATTGCGATATTGCTCATGGTAAGTGAGCGTGATTTTGGCGGCGGGATATTTAGCGCGTTTTTCTTCCACCAGCGCGGCCAGGTCCTTTTTAAACTGCTCAAACTGCGCCAAATTATGGTGGCGCACTATGCCGCCCAGCGTGGCGTGCTCCAAATTGCCTTCTATATCTTTAAACAAAATGAATCCCTCTTCGCCTTCCGTCGTTTCGGGCAGTTTGTCTTCCGGCCAGGAGGAAACGATGTCGGCCGCAATGCGCACGGGATTGGCCATAAAGCCTTTCGCCGCGCCCGGGTGACAGTTGCGCCCGATAATTTTGATTTCCACAGTATCGGCGTTAAAATTACCGCAGTCAATATCGCCCAGCACGCTGCCGTCTATGGTATAGGCAAAATCCGCGCCGAAACGTTTTAAGTCAAAATATCCGATGCCCGTACCGGTTTCCTCGTCAATGGTAAAGGAAATCTTTACCGGCCCGTGTTTGATTTCGGGGTGGGAGATCAGATGCTCGGCCAACGTCATAATCAGGGCAATGCCGGCTTTGTCATCGGCCCCGAGCAGGGTGTTTCCGTCGGAAGTGACAATGTCATGGCCAATACATTTGTGCAAATTCGGCGCGTTTTCTTCCGTCAGGCGCATGCCTTTTTCGGCGTGAATGACCAAATCTCCGCCTTGATAATTGGCGTGCAGCACGGCGCGGACGTTCTTGCCGCAGTAATCTTCCACCGTGTCCATATGCGCCAAAAAGCCTACCGCCGGCGCACCGGATACGTTGGCCGGTATTTCTCCGTATACAAAACCGTTTTTGTCTATACTGATATTTGAAACGCCGATTTGCTTCATTTCCTCGGCCAGCGTCTTGCCAAAATCCAGCTGCGCGGCGGAAGTAGGAACCGTATCGCTTTGGGAATTGCTGGTGGTTTCCACAGCCACATAGCGGGCCAGACGGTCATAAATCTTTTTCTGTAAATCGTTCATATGTTTCTCCTGCAGGTCTTTTTTTTATTATAGCAAATGGGGCCGCGGGCCCTGAATGAAATTCTTCGGCGGGCGAAGGAAAAAATGTTATACAATAATTTATATCTTTTTTAGGAGGCTGAAATGAGAAAACTCTTTTTATTTCTTTGCGCGGCCCTGATGCTTACCGCCTGTTCCAGCGTACAAAAAGCTGAAAATTTTGCCAACTGCACATATGCACTGCGCAGCGTGGAAGTTTCCGATTATAATGTAGATTCACTCTCTTTTATCGTCTATATGGCTATTACCAATTTAAACCGCCGCGAGCCCGCCGCCATTAAAAAATTTGAGGGCAAGATGTACATGAATGAAGTGGAAGTGGCAGACGTAAGTTTGGAAAATGTGCTGGTGGAGCCCGCCTCCGTAAAAAATCAAAAAGTATATTTAACCATTCCCATGAGCACATTCAGCAGCAAATTATTGGGCCTGGTCAGCATGGGCAGCGCCACGGTGGACTATCATCTGACGGGGACGGCGACTTTTGACACTCCGCTGGGCGAAGTGCCCGTTCCCGTAGACATAGGACGCATGGGCAGCAACAATTAAATTGTTTTCCGCAAACAGCCCCTTTTTCGGGGGCTGTTTTAATTTTCGACAATTTCCAGCCAGCCTCTGTCCGTTATTTTTGCGCCGTCTCCCAGCAAATACCGACACAAATCCTGCCAATTTGCATCGGACGCGTCATTGGCGGGAGCGGGACGGCATTGGCGCAGTACCCGTTTGGGAGTATTATAATAGAAAGTCAGCAAAAAAATATTCTCATAAGAGCTTTCTGTTGAATCTTTCCTGCGGTAGAATTGGATATAAGGCACACCTTTTTCCGTAAAAAATGTGGCCCGCATGTCTCCTTGCTGAAAACGGGTGGAGCTTTCCAGCGGATAATCCAGTCCGAGCTCTGTAAAATTGAACGCATATTTGCCGTTCGCCATAAATGCGCTCGGGAAACGTTACACTCCATCTGCAGCATCGGCGTCCAGCGGCTGCGGTCTACGGCTTTCGTATACTGCGGCAAAGCCACGCCCGCCAATACGCCAATAATAAGCACGACCACCAAAAGTTCCAGCAGAGTAAAACCGTTTTTCATTTTTACCTCTTTACAGGCTTTGCAATCAATCTACAATGCGTCCTGATGATTTTTTTATTTCAACCACATATAGGGTATCAAAAAAAAAACGGCACAAGAGTAAGGAATTTAGAGCAAAACAACAAGCAAACAACAACAAGAAAAAACAGACGGGAGACAAAAAAATTTTGTCTCCCGCCTTTCGAAAAACAACAAATAAAAAACGTCCTTACACAATAAACCGCAACACCGTGGCGCTCAAAAGAGCCAACCCGAAAGTTAACGCCACGATTTTCAGCGTGTCTTTCAGGCCGTTTTCGCGCAGCATGACAAAGAAAGTCGCCACGCAGGGCAAATACATAGCCATAAACACGCAGGCCACGGCCAGCTGATCCGGCGGCAGGGCAAAAGGCTCCAGCAGGGCAATGGACACGTCCTTGCGCAAAAAGCCCAAAAACAGCACCGGCGTGGCTTCCACGGGCAAATTCAGCAAGAACTCCACGGGATAGCGGAAAATCTTGGCCAGCCAGTCCGTCAGGCCGGCAAACTGCATCAAATCCACAAACAGCACGCCGGCCAAAATAAGCGGCAACGCATCGGAAAAATATTCCTTCATGCGCAGCCAGATTTTGCGCGCCAGAGGCCGCAGCTGCGGGATGCTCCAGGACGGGATTTCCATAAACATTTCCGGCGTTTCGCCTTTGAGCAGCTTATTTAAAATCGTACCCGCAAAAATGCCGTTCAGAAACAGCACGCCGAATACAATCAGCAGGTATTTTATCCCGTACGGGGACAGCATGGACAAAATCATGGCCGTTTGCGAAATACACGGCGCCAGCACCAAAATCAATGCCAGCGCAATAATGCGTTCGCGGCGGGTTTCCAACACGCGCACCCCCATAACGGCGGGCACTTTGCAGCCAAAACCCAGCATGATGGGGATAGCGCCGTACCCGTGCAGACCGATACGGTGCAACAGCCTGTCCAGCAGTATGGCCAGGCGAGGCAAATAGCCCAGTTCGCCCAAAAAGCCCAACAAGGAATAAAACACCAGCACATAAGGCATCACGTCCACCAGCGCAATTTTTAAGCCGTCTGACAATACGCCGAAATACTGTTCTCCTCCGTCGCCCAGCAGAAACAGATGCAACGGATTTCCTTGCAGAAAAGCGAATATTTTCTGAAGGAAGGGGAAATAGTAATTCTCATACAGCGGCTCCAACAGGCCAATGATGAGCTCACCCAACGTAACAATAAGATACAAAGACGCCAATAATACGCCCAGCGCTATAAACAAACCGCTGACCGGGTTGGTGGCCCAGCCCTGCAGTTTCTCCGTAAACGAAGCATGTTTATGCCGTATTTTTTGCACCTGGCCGATAATTTCCCCGATAAGCCGCCATTTTTCTTCCGCCGCGGAAGGGATACTCAACGTGCGTTCCTGTTTGCCTCCGCTCTTGGCCAGCCTGCCCACGACCACTTCCAAACGCCTAAGACCTTCGCCGGTGGTGGCCACGGCGGCTATGACGGGGATGCCCAAACGCTTGGAAAGGCCGCGTACGTCTATGGAAATGCCTTTGCGCAGGGCTTCGTCAAATTTATTTAAAAGCAAAATGACGGGCTTGCCCAGGCTCATCAGCTCCAGCGTAAAATACAGATTGCGCTCCAGGTGTGAAGCGTCGGCCACGCAGACGATAAAATCATATTTCAGTTCTTTAAACAAATCCCGTTTTTTGCCTTCAATAAGCCATTTGTCTTCCAGTCTGTAAAGACCGGGAATGTCTATAATATTGTAATTTTCGCCGTTAAACTCCGTGGTGCCGTAGTTCAGGCCCACCGTGGTGCCCGGGAAATTGGACGATAAAATGCCGATGCCCGTCAAACGCGAGAACAGCAGGCTTTTGCCCACATTGGGGTTGCCCGCCATCAAAAACGTATTTGGACGGAAAGAAGCGTCGTTCTTCGGCAAATGGGCGCAGGGCCCGACAATAATTTTTTTGGCGATTTGGGGGCCTATGGCCACTTCGCTGCCGCAGACGGATATCACCAGCGGGTTTCGCCCCGCTTTGCGCGTAACGTGCTGGCCTTTGGCCAGGCCCATGGCGGCCAGCTTGCCCGTCAGGGAAGAATCGGCCTGCACGTCGGTAATCTCGGCGGAAGAGCCGGGTTTTAAATCAAAAAGCGTGTGAATAGTTTGTTGTTCCATAAAAGTTAGTTTATCCTTACTTTTATATTTTAGCACAGCCGTACCGTCCGTTGCAAGGGGGAAAACGGCAAAAGATCTACGAATATATCTTCCAAAACATACACTTGCTCCTTCCAAAGTATCCCGGTATACAAATACCCTCAACGCCAAAACAGCGTTTTTCTCTCTCTCCTGGGAAAAATATTTTGCTATAATAGAAATGTCCCAATATTTATCATTCAGGAGAACAATTTATGGCTTACAAAGTGAACCCCGAAGTCTGCATTAACTGCGGCGCCTGTGAATCGGCCTGCCCGGTCGGCGCTATTTCCGAACAGAACGGCAAACGCGCCATTGACGCGGCCAAATGCATTGAGTGCGGCGCTTGCGCCGGCACCTGCCCCGTCAGCGCCATTAGCCTGTAATTTTGTACAACGCGCTTTATGGTAAGACCCCCTGCGTAAGCGGGGGGTTTTTGTTTGGGCAGGATGCAAGCTTGCGCCGGCACCTGCCCCGTCAGCGCCATTAGCCTGTAATTTTGTACAACACGCTTTACGGCAAGACCCCCTGCGTAAGCGGGGGGGTTTTTGTTTGGGCAGGATGCAAGCTTGCGCCGGCACCTGCCCCGTCAGCGCCATTAGCCTGTAATTTTGTACAACGCGCTTTATGGTAAGACCCCCTGCGTAAGCGGGGGTTTTTGTTTGGGCAGGATTTTTGAGTTTTTCGGTATTTTCCAAACTCCGAAAAAGTATATATTTCCATGATTGGCAGAAAAAAAGGAGCCGCCGTTTGGGGCCATGGCAGACTTTAAGATATGTTTCTTTCTGACGAAAAAACGGTATACGAAAGATATCAGGTCCGTTTCATGTATAAAAGCGGATACGGATTGCCCTGCTCGTCCTTATCCGTCCTTTTATATACCCGAAAACCCAAATGCTCATAAAACCCTTTGGCCCGGGGATTTTGCTCGTTGACCGCCAATTCACGGACATCATATTGGTTTACGGCGTACATCAGTAGGCTTTTACCCAGCCCGCGGCCCCTGTACTCGGGAGCGACAAACAACATTTCCAATTTCCGGCCTTCCCAACCCATAAAAGCAACGGGTTGCCCCGCCGTATTTTCTTCCACCGCCAACCTCTCCACGCCGCGCAAAGCCTGCGGAACATATTGCTTAATATGTGCAATTTCTTTATCGGACAGAAATAAATGCGTCGCACGGACGGAACCTTCCCAAACTTCCGTCATCTGGTCTATCAGTTGTTTATTGCGCTGTTCTTTTCCGACAATGCGCATTCCGTATCCTCCGCATGATCCGCAAATCGCCGTTCCTTCTTTCTTTGCCTCCCATGCAATATGCCAAAAATAAAGCCGGCGGGAAGAAAATATAGAAAAAGAGCAGGGGGATGTACCCTGCTCTTTTCAGAACCATTCGGGGGGTAAATCGAAAGGTTCTGGGGGAGAAATCTATACTTTTATGATACAATGCTAAGAACCAAAAAGCAAGCGTTTTACTTCTTAAAATGACAAGTTTTTTTATTTATTCGAATATAACCTTTCCGGGTTATTCGTTTAAGTCTACAATAAAATACAAAATATTCTCTTCTCTTGCTATAATATAAACATTGGAGGAGAATATGAATAAATTTTATTTAACCTTAGTTCTTTCTTTAAGCTGTACGCCTCTTATTGCTGCCCAAACCCCGGATGTTATCTTTGTGGACGGCAAACCCGTTTATATTGAAGGGATAGGCCCCTTGAATTCTGCGGGAACCCCTCAGAAAACCAAACAGGAATTGATTGAAGCCGAATCTGCGCGCTCCAATATTCCAGGAGACATTTACCGGGGCAAAGTGTTGGGAGCCCAAACGCCTTCCTATACCGGAAAGGAATTCAGCACCTCCCCCGCAAAAAATATTTACCGCGGCAATGTGCTGGGAGAAAGGGTGCCCGCCATAGAAGGGCAAAAAGTACAGGGAGAAATTTACCGGGGAAAAGTCTTTGGACAGGAACAGCAAACATACCAAGGAAAAGTGCTGGGTCCGCGGGAACCGGCTAAAACAAAAATCGTATATGACACATCTTTGGTACGCGCCATTAAACAGGGCGATGCGGACCGCGTACGCACGCTGATTTATGCCAACGTGGACACCGATGAACGCAACTATGCGGGCTTTACTCCGCTGACCATTGCGGCGGAAAACGGACGGCTGGACATTGTCAAACTTTTGTTAGAAGAAGGCGCCGCCAATGTTAATTTAAACTCCAGCTACAGCATTACGCCTCTAATGGCTGCGGCTGCGGCCGGGCAGCGCGAAGTGGCAGAATATTTGATCAAAAACGGCGCACAAACCACCCTGCGGGACGATCTGGGCAAGACGGCGTTGATGCATGCCATGACCCGAGACGACCGCCGCCTGACGGAAACTCTGTTAAAATCCGGCACTCAGGCCTTAAATATTCCGGATAATATGGGAAATACTCCGCTTATTTATGCGGCCCAGTCCGGCAATAAAAATAATATACGCACCTTGCTCAAATACGGGGCAAACGCGAATTATCAAAACCCGGCCACGGGGCTGAGCGCTTTAAGTGCGGCCGCGGCCGCCGGGCAAAACAAATCCGTTCAGCTGTTGGCCGAAGGGGGGGCCGATTTGAATTTAAAAGACAAAGAGGGTCGTACGCCTTTATTTTATGCGGCCGAACACGGGCAAGTGAGCATTATGAATTTGCTGACGGACAAAGGGGCGGACCCGCATATTCTGGATGTACACGGGAAAAACCTGTTCTTGGCCGCAGTAGAAGGGCAGGATATCCCCGCCATGCAGCTTCTGGCAGACAATGATTTTTCGGTTAATTCCGCAGATATGCAAGGGAAAACGGCCCTGATGTATGCCTCAGAAAAGGGAACCGGGCCGCTGCAATGGCTTATTTATAACGGAGCCGATTTAAATAAGCAAGATACGGCAGGGAACACCGCCCTGATGCACGCAATAAGTCATTTAAATGAGCAGGCGGCCGTCATGCTGCTGCAAAGCCATGCCGACCCGTCCATCAAAAACAAGCAGGGGCAGGACGCTGTTGCGCTGGTCCGGCAGTATTTGCCCGGCTCTTCCCTGGAGCAGCTGCTGCTGACGCCGACCGTCCAAACAGAAGCCCAGTAAGTTTTTAGCTTCCATGAAAACCCCCGGGCTTAAGCCCGGGGGTTCTTTTGTTTCAAAATCTCAGCTTCGCTTGATTTTGCCCGCCGTTGACAGACAAAAAGAAAGCCGGGTTTTCTTGCGGCGGGATTTTTATTCATCTCCGAGTTTACGGGGTATTCTGCCAGCTCTCAACAGCCCCGGTTCCATCCGGGGAACGTCCTTTTTTCACAACAAGGGGAAAAAACATTATTGGCGCATTTTGCACCAATTCAAAAACCCATGCCACGCCTGATAGCACTTTTCCGCCTGTTCCGGCTCCCATTTAGGAGAAATAGGCGGCAGCAGACGCAAGGTTTCCCAACGGGCCGAATCTATGCCCGCCAGCGGAGCCGCCAAAAGGGCCGCTCCAACGGCAGTGCTTTCAGCCTCCGCACAGGGGAGCAGACGCATTTGCAGGACATTGGCCTGGGCACGCAAAAGCGACCGGCTCTTGGATAATCCTCCGGTTACTTTAATTTCACCGCTTTTAATACCAAATCGTTCCGCATAAAACACAATATCCGCCAGCAAACAGGCCATGGCATTTACCGCTCCGGCGGCCACATCGGCCTTGGTGGTTTGGGGGGAAAGGCCCGCTAAAACCGGGGTGGCCGCAAAATCCCAATACGGGGCTCCCAGCCCGCCCAGGGCCGGCAAAAACCACACCGCCTCGCGGGACTCTTCGCACAGGGCGTCCAGCTCGTCGGTTGAAAAGGAAAATCCGATTTTGCTCAGCCAAGCAAAAGCCGTGCCGCAGGCGTTGACGGGGCCTTCCAGCAAATAATCGCAGGCATTTCCAGACACCGAAGCTCCCACCGAAGTCAGAAGCCCGGGCAGCAAATGCCGCTGCCCGCCCGTATTGCGCATAAAAAACGCACCCGTACCGTAATTAATGCAAGATCCGCCCGGCACTATGCGCAGCGCACATAAAGCGGCCTGCTGATCTCCAACGCATACCGAAACGGGGATACGGGCTCCCTCATGTTCAAATACTCCGTAATCATCTGCCGTACGCTTTATTTGGGGCAGCCACTGCCGTTCTATGCCAAAAGCCTCCAATAGGCGGCTGTCCCAATTCAACGTAGCAATATTTAAAAGCAACATACGCTGGGCCTGGGTCGGGTCGCAGGCGAAAGTTTTGCCGCCCGTCAGGTGCCAAATAATGTACGAAGCCACGGGACCAACGCACAAACGCCCGTCGGCAGCGGCCTGCGCGGCGGCCGGCACATGCCGTACGGTCCAGGCTATTTTGGGGGCGGAATAATAGGGAGTTTTATACAGGCCGGTCAATTCATGTACGGTATCCTGGGTCAAATCCGCCTGCTGCGCCTGCTCAAAGGCGCGCCCGTCCTGCCAGCTTAAAGCGGGAGCAACCGGTTTTCCGGTTAGACGGTCCCAAAACACCACGGTGGAACGCTGGGAGGCCACCGCAATACATGCGGTCTTTTCCAACCCTATCTGCGAAAGCACGCCAAAAAGAGCGTCCAGCTGCCCCTTCAGCAGCTCCCACGCGTCAAACTCGGCCAAGCCCTCCGCGGGGCGCAGGGTTTCCACCGCACTCATCGCCCGCAGCGCCACGCGGCCTTTTTCATCCACGGCCAACGCGCGCGAAGCGGAACTGCCCTGATCCAATGCCACAATAAATTTACGGTTCATCACTATACCATGTATTGTTTTTCAGCAGCGTATACGCCGCTTTGTCCAAAGACAGCAGGATATCTTCGGCCCGCTGTACGTCGAAATCTTCCGAGAGTTTTTCTTCGGACAAAATTTCCTGCCGCGTATGGCGTATGGCGCCGTCCTTGGTAATCAGGCCGATATTGACGCCTTCGGATACCAGCGCCACGCGGCCGTCGGCATCGCGTTCGTCCAGCATGTCGCGCCCCAGGGCGGTATAAGGCACATCCAGTCCCGCCATATTGTACAGCGTAGGCACGATGTCCAGCTGCGACACCACATAATCCACCGTGCGGGGTTTTAAAATCTTCGGCGCATAAAACACCAGCGGAATGCGGAATTTGTTATACAAAGAATCCGAATCAGGCCCGCCGGAAGTATGGTCCGCCACGAATACAAAAACCGTATTGTCAAACCATCCTTCTTCTTTGGCGCGTTTTAAGAGTTCCCCAATAGACCAGTCCGAAAAATACAGCGTATTTTTAAAGCCGTCGTCCCAGGTGTTGCCCTGATACTTGTCAAACTGTTCCAACGTGCGTGCAAACGGGGCATGCGTAATGCCGGTAAACACCATGCCCATAAAATTGCGCGCGGTGCGTTTTTCCGCCTGCTCCGCCCCGAACATCAACCCGTCATAATCATAACCGAAGGGGGCTTTGTCTATATAGGGCAAAAGTTCCTTCATGTCTTCATTGCCGTAACTGCCCTGCGCGCCCAAATAAGAGGCCAGCGCGCAAAGCCGATAACTGTCTCGGTTGGAGGTTTGGGCAAAGAAAGTATTCCATCCGGCATCCGCCAGCGCCCCGGGGAAACGGAAAAAGCTGGTCAGTTCCAGCCCATAACCAAACATCGGCAGGCCGGGCACCAAAGGAACTCCCGCCAGCACGGCCGCAAAACCGAATATACTGCGCGAACCGACGGCGTAAGCATTGGTAAAGTTTACGCCGTTTTTGACGATTTCGTCAAACACGGGCGTTACGCCGAAATGATTGCTGGAAAGAGAATCCACATAATACGGATGCCATCCTTCCAGCAGGACAATATAAAAATTGATATCCCGGGGCCGGCGCGGCGCGGCGGGACGGCGCATAAGAGGGTATTTCTCATCCGGTATAATTTCGTCGGGCGCAATAAGCAATTTCTGCACATTGGAAATGGCTTTATCAGCGGGATATCGGCTTTGGATATCCACCGTTCCTTTGCGGCCCACCTGATAAGCGGTAAACACGCCGTTTAAGGTCAATGCCGCCGCCGCGGGAGAAGAAGCCCACTGGTATACGTCGGCAATGCCGATGGGTTTGCCAAAACCCAAATGCCCGCGTATGCCCAGCACAATAAACAAAACGCAGAGCAGCAGTTTAATCAGTTCGCCCTTCAGGTAATATGGGTCAAATTCATAGCGGTATTTAAACAGCTTGTGCACCAGCACGGCCACCGCTGCAAACAGCACCAGCAGCAGCAACAGCGGCAGCAGGGCCTGCGTAAACATGTAGGAAATTACATAGCCCCAGTCTGCCGACACCTGCAAAATTTCTTCGGCAATATGGCGCTTGACATACGGGAAATAAATCAAATCCGCCGTCAGGAACCCTGCCATTACCATCAGCTCAAAAGCCATAAACAGCACGCAGCCTTTGACATAGCGCACGGAATTGACGGGCAGGTTAAAAAGCAAAATAACCGGGCCGATAAAAAGCGCGATAACGGCCAGGTCAAAACGCAGGCCGTTTAAAAATGCGCTGGCTATCTGGGCCCCGGTCAGCGCGTCAAACGTGGCCCGGTGGGTCAGGAACAGCACCAGCCTAAACGCCGAAAACATCAGGAGCGCAAACAGCACAATCCCGACGGAAAGTTTTACACGAAAATCGCTTCTTTTGGTTTTTTTAATCCACATTATTGGGCCTCGGCTATTTGTATGTCGGTGTCCTGTTCCGTGCGGGCCAGCGCACGCAAACGCGCTTTGGCCTCCTCGGATACGGCCGGGTCGGAGAGCAAAGCGGCAATGCTGCTTTGCGTGGGCACCAGCGTTTTGTTAAGCAGTTTTAAAGAACGCAAAAGTTCCAGAGTTTTTTGTTTATCGTCAAAAACCACTTTGTCTTTTTGCTCCAGCTCAGCCCGGAACCGGGCCCCAAAATGCCGCTTATAGCCCAGCTTGTTCATCAGGGCGGCAATTTCGCCGCGCAGGCGTTTCTCTTCCCGCAGGGTTTCACCCAGGCGGTCTATTTTATCAGACAATATTTCCCCGTCTGTTTTAGCAGCGGCGGCCGAGGCGGAAGCCGCGGCAGACTGAAACGACACATTCGGCGCGGAGGACGCGGCAAAAGGGTTGTGCGCCGGGGGGAGAACATCGGGGATTTTGGCTCCCCAGCCGCTGGGGCCGTCGTATTCCTTGCCGGTAAAAACCGGACAAATATTGTGATAGTCACACCAGCGGCATTTGCTTTCTTCCGGAGAAGGAGCGAATTTGCCGGCGCGTATATCATCGGCCACACCGAGCACTTTCTGCCAGAACTCATACATTTCTTTATCGGTGCCCGGCTCAAAAGTCAGCTCCTGCAAAGAAGGCAAATGATAAAAACTCAGCCGCTCCACGCGCACCTGTTTTACGGAGGGGTCGGCTTTCTGCACCAGCTGCAGCACGGCGGGGCTGTTTTCGGCCACTTTTTGATACATCAGCAGCTGGTCCGGCTCCCGGTGTACGGTCTTGCCGGTTTTATAGTCCAAAATCTGCACGCGGCCGTCCCCCAAATAGTCAATGCGGTCCAAAATGCTGATTAAGCTCAGCCCGTCCGTATCCAGCGTGCTTTTCAGTTCCACGGAAAGCGGGTGTTTTAATGTATTGCCGTGTTTGCCGTAATAGGCCGTAATAATGCGTTTGCCTTCTTCAAAGCCTTGGGCCTCTTTTTCCATGGAGGCGTAGCCTTTTTGGTCAAAGGAGGTGCTGTCCCAATGGGTTTTAAAAAAAGACAGGGCTTCCTGCAGGGTGGGAAAGGCCGGATTGGCCGGATTGTAAATATATTCCATCACTTCATGCAAAGCCGAGCCGAAAGCAAAATAATATTTGGGCTGCTCCGGCAGCATATGCACATAACGGAATTTGTACTTCTGTGGGCATTCTTTGTACATGCCCATTTTGGAATACGAAAAAGAAAGTTTTTTTGCCATAAAACCCCGGATATTGCACAGTTAGTTTTATTGTAGCATTTTACAGCGGAAGAGAAAGGGGGAAAATCCGTACGCGGGCGCGCACAAATCCGCCTCTGCCGTAAAATCTATAAAACGCCCGTTGCCCCAAACCGGCACAATAAAGGGCGCCCCAATGGGACGCCCTGTTGATTAGCTTTTAAAACTGCTTACTTTATTTCTAATCAGTTTCCACAACAAGTAACTAAACGCTTATAATACAGCTTTTGAATTATCGGCCCTACCGGCTTTACTGGATCTACTGGCTTTCCCGGCCATGGATCCTCAGGCAAAAGCTCATAATCCCCTCCAGGCGTGGTGCATGTTCCGCACGTCCCGTCTCCTTGGCAGCAAGAATTAAAACAACAATTATTACCGCACGGGGTTCCGCCACTTAAACGGCAGTTAGTTGCATCCGCCAACAAAAATGCGTCCGCGGCGTTTGAAGAAACCAATGCTGAAGTTGTGGTGAAGGATATCTGAGTTGTATATACATCTTGACAGGTCCCTTTATAACCATCTTTACATGTATATTGACTTGTTTGATTCCCGTCACATGTATCCGTATCCGAAGCCGAGGCCGTCGATTTGGTTCCGTATGTTTCTTTACAGTTGCATTCCTCTTCCGTCTTGCTGCACTCTCCCCAGCTTCCCGTTACCCAGAGTCCCGTTGACGTATTACACGTCACACTGCGCGTGCGGGTTCCGCATCCGTTACACTCTTCCTCCGTCTCCGGCTTGACGCTTTCATCGCAGCTTTTTACCGGGTTGCATTCCGCTACGGTCTTGCTGCACTCTCCCCATTCTCCCTCTATCCAGTTCCCCGTGCTGGTATCGCAGGTAATCGTCCGGTACTGCCACCCGCATCCGTTACAGCCTCTGCTCGTAGTAGGCGCACTGTGCGTGCTGCACATATACTCTATCGGCTCTTCTTCCGACGTGTCCGCCGCACATTCATCCACCTCCACACTCAACAAAGAACATTTATCATAATCTTTGTTCAAACTGTCGCAATACTCCCCTTCACAGCATATCTGCCCGTCTTTATACGACAGCATCTTCA
>CALUXH010000073.1 GCA_944324695.1 uncultured Elusimicrobiales bacterium
AATTTACGCCAGTTCCCGTTCCGTCAGCTGGCGGCATTCTATGCCGTTTTTGTTTAGCAATATCAGGCCGTCTTGGCTGCGGTCATACAAATTTTTATAGAACACGCGCGCGATGCCCGCCGTGATAATTACCTTGGCGCAGTGTACGCACGGGGAATACGTCACGTACAGCGTGCTTCCCGCGGTGGAAATGCCGTTTTTGGCCGCAAATAAAATGGCGTTCTGTTCCGCATGCAGTTCGTTTTCAATGGACCATTTGCCGTGTGCGTCGTAAAATGTGCGGCTGGCGCGGAATTCTTCATAGGTGGGGAATTGGTCTTTAAAGGCCGTTTCGTACAGCTGGGCAAAATGGTCTTCGCAGTGTTCTTGGCCGGACGGAGCGCCGTTAAAACCGATGCTGATGACGCGGCTGTCTTTGACCAGTATGGCTCCCACCTGCATGCGGCAGCAGGTGGACTGGCCGGCCACCAGTTCGGCCATTTGGGTAAAAAGTTTGTGTTTGTTTTTCATAAGACCTCTACCATTGTTTGAAGGTTAAAAACACCGCTCCCGCCAGCAGGCAGAACGCGGCCAGATGGTTCCAGCGGAAATGCTCGTGAAAATACAAAATGGAAAAAACGGTAAACACCGCCAGTGTAATGACTTCCTGCATTACCTTCAGCTGCGTGACCGAAAAATACCCGCTGCCCAGCCGGTTGGCCGGCACTTGCAGGCAGTATTCAAAAAACGCAATGCTCCAGCTGGCCAAAATGACCGTCCAGAGCGCGGCGCTTTTGAATTTTAAATGGCCGTACCAGGCGGCCGTCATAAATAAATTGGAGCAGATTAACAGCAGAATAGGTTTCCACATATCTCTATTATATATAAATACGGCGTTATCCGGCGCGGCGGCTTTGCGCCGTTTTGGTGTCATAAAAACCCGCTCCGTATGCTTGTATGATGAAAAGCCGCAGCGAATTTACAAAAAACCGGTATTTGAAAATAAATGGGAGGGCCCCTTTCCGTTATTTGGCGGGCGGCCGTTTTGGCCCGGGTCCAAAGTCCCAATCGTCCAAAACGGCCGCCCGCGGCATAGATTACAGTGAGGACTCCGCGCCGCTGTCCGCGCGTCGCGCCTCAGTTGTCCGGAAAGTGAAAGTAATAATCAAAACCGTATTTCTCCGGATCCGTTTTAATGACAAAACTTTTCTTCGCGTCCGCTCCGGCATTGTCCAGGAAAATCGATGAGAAAGATTTTTTCCTGGCGGCCTCATATGTTTCCGGATCTCCGTAAAGTTCCCGGTCGGTTTCCGGGCCGCCGGTCATGAAAATGCTGACAATGCGCTCTGCCGGCACCCTTGAGCTCAGCATATTCGGGATGGAGTAGGCGGCGTCAAAACCGGCAAATCCTATGTCGGCATTTACATTGCTTCGTAAGGAGTGCCCCGCCCCCGTAATAAATACGGCGCGTGCATGCGGCTGCTCCGCTATGGCCATGGCGTAATCAAAGGCCGTACGGTTGCGCTGGGTGAACAGACCGGGGACGTCATAGGCGAAAAAAGTCACCTCCGGCGCTTCTTCCAGCAAGCGGTATCCCAGCTCCATCCAGCGTTCCATTTGGTGCTTTCCGGCGGGGATGTATAATTTCCCCATCTGTTTTTCGGCATATGCCCGCGCCTGTTCAAAGAGAGCCTCTTTGGGCATACTCCCCTTGTGCGCGCGTATAAAATCCATGGCTTCATTGAGTTGATAGGCAAATTCAACAAAGACATGCGTGATTTTTTGGTTTTCGGGGGCCGTTTTGTTGTACGCGATTAACGCTTCAATCATACTTCGCGCGGGTACATCCCGCGTATGTTCTTCCCCCAAGAAAATAAACGCGGCCTGCTGCAGCTGCGGCAGGGCAAAAGGATTGACGCCGCCGGGACCGATATGGATGCGTTCGGCGTTCATATAATCCTGTTTAAAACCGAGCAGATCCTCATCCGAAGCGGGCGGTACGTGTTTTCGTGTGCCGTCCTGGCCTAGTGCGGGGATCACAGCCCCGCTGGCGAGAAGGTTTTTGCGCGCCGTCTCCCAAAATGCGGCTTCTGCCCGGGTGCGCGCCTGGGGAATGACCGTATTTTTCAAGCGGTTTAATACATCTTGCTTTGCCTCATGGAAAGAATATGTAGCCTTCTCGTTGCCGTCAAGTGAATGAATCATCATACCTTTGTAGAAAGGCCTGGAATGGCGAACCTCCGGCAGCTTGTTACTCCGATATACTGATTCCGCTTCGCGGGCCCTTTTGTCCATTAGCGCTAAAAACGCTTGATACTGTTCGGCTTCGCTGGCCTTTTCGTCAATTAGCGCTAAAAACGCTTGATTCTTTTCGGCAAATGGACTGGAACGGTTGGAGCTTGTCCGGGCGGTATCGGGCCGGTTTACCGCTGTCCACCCGTAATCAGCTGCTTTTTGGGCAGAAGTGTCGCGGGTTCCGCTCCTTGGCTGGGCCGGCATCTTTTGTAAAGAACGCAAGGCGCCATTTAAAGCCACTATCTTGGAACGCATTTTCTCTTGCGCGTTCACGAAATCTTCCAGTTCCTTCGGGATGGGCTTCCCATGAATGCGCAGCGTCGAAACCAGGGCGTTAATGAGGCCCATGTCTCGGCCGGGGATGTTCCTACCGGAAGTAACACCGTGAACAATCTCAAAGAACTCGGATGTAAGCATATTAATGCCTGCGTCCATGTCTTCTGGAGACAGGGTCGGTGTAAAACGTCCGGCATAGTTATGCCGGAAAGGCTGGGCGATGCGCAGGGCCAGTTGACCGTCCGGGGTCTGGTAAGATTGTATTTTGCCTTCCCGTTCCAGCTCTCCGATTAAGACGATTGTTTCCTGAAATAATGGATCGGATAAGTCTAAGAATGGACCCACCACTGCGCCGGTCCGTTTGGGGGCCGTCTGTGCAGGCAGGGGAAGCGCAAGCAGGAATATCATTAAAAAAACCAATAAACGGGGCATAGGCATTCCTCCTATTAGATTAGATAGTATAAATTAATTTATAAATAGTATAAGTGAAAAATGATTAAAATACAAGTTTCTTTAACAAAGTGCAATAAAACGGGTTTTTTTGTGTTTAAATGTATATACTGAAAAGCCGTAGAAAATGTACGAAAAAAATACATTTATTTATATAATATGTAAGATGAAAAAACTCTTTCTTGGTTTTTTTCCCGTTTTTTTGCTGACGGCGGCCGTTTGGGCCCAGATGCCCCAGCCTCCGTCCGCCGTTGATCCAGCAGAAAAGGACGAAACGCCCGCCGCAGCGGAAGAAGTCCTTTCTCCTGCCCGGGCCGCCGGCGTAGAAGATGAAAACGTATCCGTGGACAAAAGCCAGCCAGCCCCTCTTTTGCAGGCGGCGCAGGCGGAAGCCGCTGCCGCATTGGCGCAGCTGCCGGACCCGGACGCCCCGCTTCCTTCTTTGGATGAAAAATTAACCGTGCACGACTGCGTACGTATTGCGCTGGCCAACAGCCCGCGCGTAGTCAGCGCGCGTCTGGCGGTGGAATCTGCCGCCGTAACGCTTTCCAACGCCAAGGCGGCTTTTCTGCCCACGGTGTCTTTTTCGGCGCAGCAGGAATACACCAATTCAAAAGTTCCCCCCGCCGCCCGCACCGACCACGGGGATAACAATGCTTCCGTCAATGCGGATTTGTCCATTTCCGGCGTGACGGATATGGTGCGTGATATCAAAACCCAGCGTTTGCAGCTGCAGCGCGCGCGGCTGGATTTGTGCGATACGGAAAACGCCATTATCGCCCAGGTAAAAAGTGCGTATTATGCTTTGCTTTCCGCCCAGCGCACGGTGGTCATCCGCACGCAGTCGCGCGATTTGTACCAGGAACAATACGACCGCACGAAAGCGTTTTACGATGAAGGCCTGCGCCCCAAAGTGGACGTAACGACGGCGGAAGTAAACCTGAATAATGAGGTTTTAAGCCTTATCCGCGCCAAGAACGCCGTCAAGACCCAGACGGCCAACTTGGCCAATATCATGGGCGTAACGCGCAGTCAGCCGTTTATTTTGGACGATACCATTGAAGCCGAGCCTTTCACATTGAGTTTTGAAGAAGCGTTGGCCCAGGCATACGCCAACCGCCCTGACGTGCGTTCTTCCAAGACGGCGCTGCAAATCAGCGAAATTGCGTTAAACCAGGCCAAAGCCGCTTATTGGCCGACGTTTACGCTGGGGGCGTCTTTCAGCAAAAGCGGCGACGAATTCCGCCTGGACAATGACCAGACGCGGCTGTACGCCGGCGTGGAAATTCCTATTTTCAGCGCCCTGCGCGTATATAACGGGGTAAAGCAGGCCCGCATTAATCTGTCTTCTGCACAGAACAGTGACCGCAGCCTGGCCAACGACGTATTTATGGAAGTGCAGAATGCTTTTATTGCGCTTAACGAAGCGGCGGAAAGCATTCCGGTGGCCGAGTCTACCGTGGAGCGCGCCAAAGAAAACCTGGAGCTGGCACAGGGCCGCTATAATGAAGGGATAGACGATATGATTGCCCTTAAAGACGCGGAAGTGGCGTATACCGATTCGGAATTGAGTTTGCTGACCGCCCGTTACGATTATGCCGTGGCGCTGGCGGAACTTAAACAAGCGATGGGTACAAGATAATATGAAA
>CALUXH010000074.1 GCA_944324695.1 uncultured Elusimicrobiales bacterium
GAAGTCAAAGCCAAGGCCAAACTGGCCAAGAAAGCCGTGCTGAAAAAAGCCGCTTCCGCCAAAAAGGCCCCCAAAGCCGCCGCTCCGGCCAAGAAAGCCGCCAAGACCGAAGCCAAAGCCGAAGCAAAATAGAAGCGAAATTTAAAAAAACAGACTCTCGCCAACGGGGGTCTGTTTTTTGTTATCCGCCCCGCGCGGGCAAGGAAAGCCTATGGATACCGCCAAATATATAGAAGAATATAAAAAGCTGGAAGAAGAACTCATGAGCGGCTCTTTGTCGGCGCATGAGCTGATGGAAAAATCCAAACGCCACGCTTTTTTAAAACCCATTATTGAAAAAGAAAACGAAATCAACGCCATTTTGAAAAGTATAGAAGGCGATAAAGCCATTATTAAAGACGGCTCCGACAAAGAGATGGCCGCGCTGGCCGCCGAAGAACTGGCGGAACTGGAGGCCCAACTGCCCGTTTTGCAGCAAGAGCTGCGCGTATTGGTTATCCCGCCCGATCCCAATGATTCCAAGAGCATTTACCTGGAAATCCGCCCCGGCGCGGGCGGGGAGGAGTCGGCTTTGTTTGCGGCGGAGCTTTTACGCGTTTATCAACATTTTGCCGATGCCAGAGGCTGGAAAACCGAACTTTTGGAATACACCCCCACGGGGTTGAAAGGCTGCAAATACGTCAGTATGTTTATTAAGGGCGACGGCGCTTACTCCTGGCTGCGCGACGAAGCGGGCACGCACCGCGTGCAGCGCGTGCCGGACACCGAAACGTCAGGCCGCGTGCATACGTCCACCGTCACCGTGGCCATTATGCCCGAAGCCGAGGACATTGACATAGAAATCAAGCCCGAAGATTTGGAACTGGAAACCTGCCGCAGCGGCGGCGCGGGCGGCCAGAACGTCAACAAAGTGGAGACCGCCGTGCGTATTATCCATAAACCCACCGGTGTGGTGGTGTCCTGCCGTGAAGAGCGCAGCCAGGGCAAAAACCGCGAGAAAGCCATGGCTATGCTCAAAGCCAAACTTTATCAAATAGAAGAAGAAAAACGTAACAAAGAAATTTACGACGCGCGCAAAAGCCAGGTGGGTACCGGAGACCGCAGCGAAAAAATTCGCACCTATAATTTTCCGCAGAGCCGCGTGACCGACCACCGCACGGACAAAAGTTACCATAATTTGGCCGAAATTATGGAAGGGAACATAGGCGAAATTTTGGAAGATTTGCGCAAACTGCGCTTGGAAGAAAAATTGAAAAATTTGCAGTTGTAAGGTACAATGTGGGTATGAAGAATATCCCGGATATCCATGATGTGCGTCATATTCTTATCTGCCGGCCTGAAGGGTGTTTAGGCCGGGAGATAGCGTCTTCCTGCTGTTACCGCGAAATTAAAAAGGCCAGTCCCCAGACCAAAATCACCGTGGCCTGTTACGCAGCGGCGTATGACTTTTGCCAGCATAATCCTTATGTGGATGAAGTTTTTAAGCTTCCTTTAGGCGCGGGACTGCGTCCCAATCGCCGTTGGGGGGTTTTGCTGTGGGCCGCGCTGAAACTGCGCCGAAAAAATTTTGATTTATTGCTGGATACTTCCGGCAATGATTTTTTAAACTGGCGTTTGTTTAAGCGTATGGCCGCCGGAGACCGGGTATTGGATGGCCGCAGTTCACCCGTACAGCCTTTCGGCGCGCCGCAGGCCTCCGCCGCTGAGCACGAAGCCGCCGTGTTGCGTTTGTTGGGCGTGGCGGAGCCGGACAAAAGTTATGACCTGCCGGTTTTGCCTACTGCCCGCGCCGCCGTGGCCCAAGTTTTGGAGCGGGAGCAAATTCAAAAATATATTTTGCTTTATCCGGGCAATTCCCTTCCGAAAAACGCTTTTCGCCCCGATGTGCTTAAAGAGTTGTGTGCCGCATTGCGTAGTTTAAAAGTGTCATTCGTGCTGCCTCTCGCCCCGTCTTGTACCGAGAAATATCATGATATCTTTAAAGACAGCAAAGACGTATTTGTTGTCAAACCCGCCGATATTTTTGAGCTTTTTGAATGGGTGCGTCGGGCCGCATTGGTGGTTGCGCCGGATACGCCCGTGGTGCATATTGCCGCCGGGTTCGAAAAGCCGTCTTTGGTGTTTTATGCCGTTTCTCCGGCTCATATGCCGGACAATCCTAAAGCGCAGGCGCTGGAAACGGACAAGATGGATGTCAACGTGTTTGATTGGTGGAAACTGGAATCCATCGTGGCCGGTTTTAAGAAAACATTATGAGCCTTTCTTCCCGCGCCTCATTGCTTTCCCTCGCAGAGGATAAATTAAGCCGCATTCCCACGCAGCAGCCGCGCGCGGAGGCCGAATTTTTACTGGCGGCCGCGCTGGGACTTACGCGCACGCGCATGCTGGCTTTTTCTAGTGAGCCGGTCGGTGAAGCGGACGAAAAAAAATTTTGGTCTTTTATTGAACAAAAAAAACGCGGTCTGCCCGTAGCGTATATTACGGGGGAAACCGATTTTTGCGGTCTGACGCTGCATTGTGACGCCCGAGCGCTGGCTCCGCGGCCGGAAACCGAAGAACTGACCCAATACTGCGCCAATTTGTTTGAGCGCGGCGCAGATCCGGTTATATTGGACTTGTGCACCGGCAGCGGTTGCATTGCGCTGGCGCTGGCGGCCAAGTTTCCTCGCGCACATGTAACAGCGGCGGATATTTCGCAGGACGCGTTGTGTCTGGCCGGCGAAAACGCACGGCTGGCCAGGTTGCAGGAACGCGTACAATTTTTGCAAAGTGATTTGTTTGAAAATGTGTCCGGTACGTTTGATTTAATCGTGTCCAATCCGCCGTATATTGCGGCGGGGGAGCTGCCGGAGCTGTCGCCGGAAGTGCAGTGTGAACCCCGCCTGGCGCTCGATGGCGGAGAGGACGGATTGGATATTATTAGGCGCATCGTTTCCGTGGCGGCGGACTATTTAAATCCGCACGGCACGCTGGCTTTGGAAATCGGCGCGGGCCAGGCGGATGGTGTTTGCGCGCTGTTTGACGCCGCGCGTTGGGAAGGCGGCGTAAAGAAAGATTTCGCGGGCGTGCGGCGTTTTGTGTTTGCGCGCCTGAAATAACAAGGAGCAATTATGGACAGATTTTTAGTGGAAGGCGGACGGAAACTGCAGGGCACGATAAAAGCCGGGGGTTCTAAAAACGCCTGTTTGCCTATTTTGGTGGCCTCTCTGCTGACCGATGAGCCGTTTATTTTGCACCGCGTGCCGAACCTGCGAGACGTGCGCACCACGCTGAAAATTTTAACCGCCCTGGGCAAAAAAGTAACGTTTCAGGACGGCACCGTTACCATTACCGCCGACGGGGAGCTGAAAAATACCCTGCCTTATGAGCTGGTCAAGCAAATGCGTGCCAGCTTCTGGGTGGCGGGGCCGCTGTTGGCGCGGTTTAAGGAAGCGGTTATTCCTCTGCCCGGGGGGTGCGCTTTGGGCGCGCGGCCCGTGGATATCCATTTAAAAGGATTCGAACGCCTCGGCGCTGTTTGCCAGACGGAGAGCGGCAACGTGGTTTTGTCTGCCGATAAGCTGGAGCCGGCCAAAATTACGCTGCGCTTTCCCAGTGTGGGAGCCACGCAGAACCTGATGATGTGTGCGGCGTTGATTGAAGGGGAAACCGTCTTGGAAAACGTGGCCAAAGAGCCGGAAATTGACGATGTAACCGCCGTACTGAACAAAATGGGCGCGGAAATTTTCACCGATGACAAAGGCCGCCTGATCATACGCGGCCAACATACATTGCACGGGACGGAGCATACGGTAGTGGCCGACCGTATAGAAAGCGGCAGCTACATTATCGCCGCCGCCGCGGTACGCGGCGACGTGCGGGTGGAGGACTGTGTGCCGGAACATAATTCCATTTTGCTGGAATATTTGCAGGAAGCGGGCGTGCCGCTGGAAATTGGACCGGATTACGTACATGTGAAGCCCTATGACACCCCGCTTAAACCCACGCGCATTAAAACAGCCCCTTACCCGGGTTTTGCCACGGATTTGCAGCCGCAGTGGATGGCGCTGATGTCTTTGGCTGACGGAGCGGCGGAGATAGACGAAACCATCTTTGAAAACCGTTTTATGGCCGCGCCGGAGCTGGTGCGCATGGGTGCGGACATCGTAACCGAAAAAACGCTGGCGCGTATCAACGGCGTAAAAGAACTGTCCGGCGCGCATGTCATGGCGTCGGATTTACGCGGCGGTTTTGCGTTGCTGATTGCCGGATTGTGCGCCAAAGGCACGACCGAAATTGAACGCGTATACCACATAGACCGCGGCTATGAAGATCCCGAAGGCAAATTAAACGCCCTGGGGGCCAAAGTCACGCGTTATAACCCCGACAAAGATGACTTTTGACGCCGTTTATCAAGCCCTGCTAGATCGCACCGGCACGGACTGCGGTGCGGGCCCGGCGGGGTTTAAACGTTTGCTTAAACGGCTGGGCAATCCCCACCTAAACTACCGTGTGATACATGTGGCCGGTACCAATGGAAAAGGCGGCGTGTGCCATTTGTGCGCCGAAGCACTGCAGGCCGCCGGATATAAAACGGGGCTGTTTGTATCGCCTCATTTGTTTACGCCTGCGGAGCGCATCCGTATAAACGGGCGGCTGATTGGCAAACCTGCGTTTGCCAAACTCTGCCAAACCGTCTTGGCGCAAGAAAAAGAAAAACTCAATTTTTTTGAAATACTGACCGCCGCCGCTTTGCTGTATTTTTCCCAAAACAAAGTGCAGTACGCCGTGCTGGAAACGGGGCTGGGCGGGCGCAAAGACCCCACCAATGCCTGCCTGCCTGAGGTCTGCCTGATTACTTCCGTCGGGTTGGACCACTGCGCTTTATTAGGCCATACCTTGGCGCAGATTGCGCGCGAAAAAGCCGGCATTATAAAAAGCGGCGCGCCGGTTTTTTGTCCGCTTCTGCCGCGCGCGCCCATGGCGGAAATCCGCCGGGCGGCCCGGGCCGCTTCTGCGCCGCTTGTCATCGTTCGGCAGGGGGATCCGTTTACGCCGGGAAATATAAATTGGTCCAAAGGATATATGCGTTTGCGGAAAGGAAAATCGGTCTGGCCGTTGCATATCCTGGGGGAAAAACAAGCGCAAAACGCCTGTCTGGCCTATCAGGCGTGCCGCTTTTTGGGCGTACCGGAAGGCGCATTGAAAAAAGCTTTTGCGCGCGTATATGTCCCGTGCCGTTTTGAAGTGGTGAAGCATAAACAAAACCGTTTTGTTTTTGACGGGGCGCATAACCCGCAGGCGGTGCGGGCGTTTGCGGATTTTTTTGCGCGCAGTCCGTGGAGTAAAAATGCCGCGTTGGTCTGCGGTTTTATGCGTGATAAAGATTACAAAAGCATGCTGCGCGCGCTGGCGCCGCATTTTTCGGCCCTGTATATTACGCGTCCGCCTGCTGCGCGGGCGGCGGACCTGCAGGACGTGCGCGCCGTTTTGCCGGCCGGAGCAAAGGCCTTTTGTTTTTCTTCGCCGGCGCGCGCTTTGCGCGCCGCGGCGCGGGCGCATCGTACGGCGGCCATAACCGGGTCTTTTTACCTGGCGGCGTATCTTCGCGCGCGTAAGGGATTGACAGCGCCTTCCGATTGTGATTAAATAAAAATATACTATACTTTAGGCGGGAAAACATGGCGCTTGAGAACAACCAGTCCGACGGACAGACCGATATCACGCGTTTCCTGGAGAAATTCAGCCAGGACGTGTCTTCCGCCGATTATACATTTACGTCTTCTCCTTGCGAGCAGGAGCTCCGTCCTTCCGGACAGGGCAAACAGCAGGATTATGAGCGTTCTTTTGAAATGTTAGAAGAAAAAATCCGTGAACTGGAAGATAAATTCGAAACCTCTTCCGCGGTCAGCGAAGCCGTCATGCGGGAGCTGGCCCGTCATCGCGCCGATGCGGAAGAAAACCGCAAAAGCGAAAATAACTTCATGGCCAACATTACGGCCACCATTGCCAATTTAAAGGAAAGCGTAGAAAAACTTTCCCGCATGCCCCAGCCTGCGCGAAATTATGACGGTGTTTCGTCGTCCCCGCGCAGTTTTGATTCCCCGCCTCCTCCCGCCCCGACGGCCTCGGAACAATATTTGGCTATGACGCATTATCGGCCGGAAACCTATCGCTCCGCGCAGCAAAATAAATTAAACGCCGCGCGTGCGGAAAAAGAAAAGGCCCGGGAAGAGCTGCAGGAAGAGCGCCAGCGCCGTTTGCGCGCCATGGCGGATTTGCAGTCGGCCCGCAGTGAAAAAGAACGCATGCTGTTCCAGCTGGAAACGGAACGCATTGAGAAGCGCAAAGCGCTGACGGAATTAAAAAACGCCCAGGAAGAAAAAAACCGGGCGCTGCAGGATTTAAATGCCGTCCTCGGTCAGAAGGACCGGACGGAAGCGGATTTAAAAAATGCGCGTACGGAAAAAGAGGATGCCCTGGCCCGCTTAAATGCCGCTCGCGCGCAGAAAGACAAAGCCGAATCCGATTTAAAGGCGGCCTATACGCAAAAAGATAAAGCGGAAACGGATTTGAAAGCGGCGTTGCAGGAAAAAGACCGGATACAGTTTGACCTGGGCTTGCTGCGCGATGAAAAAAATCACGCCATGACGCAGTTGAGGACGGAACGGGAAGAAAAAGCCCGCATTATTTCCAGCTTGCAGCAAAAGGCCTCCCAGCTTAAAGCCGTCAATGTGGCCCTGGACCGGGAAATCAAACGGGCCCAGCAGGAAAAACTGGAGGCTTTGCGCAAATCGGCGTCGCAGGCGAAAGAAATCCTGTCCCTGCGCGATGCGCTGACGGCGGCGGAAGAACGTTTTAAGACCTTTGATTTTGAAGGGCGTGTTATTTCCATTAAACGCCAGTATCAAAATAAAGTTTCCACTTTGGAGACCCAATTGCGGGAAATTTCGGACACTTGTGTAAAACAGGTGGAGGAAATAGAAGCCCTGAAAGCCGAGAATTTGAAATTGCACAAGGCAAGCGAGGAACGTGAGCAGCTGGCCCTGCAGTATGAAGCCAAAACCCGTGAACTGGAAGAGCTGCGCGCGACCGTAGTCCAACTGCGCGATCAAAATGACAAAACCAACCAAGACCGCTTGTCTGTCTTAACGCAGCGTATGCAGCGGCTGCAGCAGGAACATGAGGAACTTTCCGAACGTTTGACCCAGGCTCAAGCGGCCTTGTTGTCCATGAGCGCGGAAAAACAGACGCTGGAAGATAATTTTAAGGTTTTGCTCGGAAAAATTGAGCAAAATGATGAGGTTATTGCCCGTCTGAAGCAAAAAATTACTGTTCTTACCGAAGAAAATAATGAATTGCGCCGCGGACGGGCCTCGCATGCCCCTGCAGTTGCCGCGCCGGTGAATGAGCCTAAGCCTGCCGTCCCGGCTACTGCTGCGGACGCGGCTCCTGTCGCCAGGCCGGCGTCCAAAACGGTTCAGGCGTTGCATCCGCTGCGCCGTCCCGCCGCCCCCGTGCGTGCGCCGTCGCGGACGGAACCTTCTCTTTCGCAGCCCGAACCGCAGGCCGCTCCCGTGGAAATGCAAAATACCAAAAAAGGCCCCGTACTGACGGAGGCGGATTTGCCCGAGATTCGTGTGGCCGATCCCGTCCCGCAGGAGGAGTTGTATAACGGGGAAGATTTTTTGGAAAAGACAGACAGTTTTATCGGGCGGATGAAATGGTCCATTTTCCGGGAAGATAAATAATCCATCCTCTTTCTTAAGCCTGATGAAAGTCAGGCTTTTTCACAGGACATGATGATGACAGAACAGATAAAGGTGGCCGTCTTATACGGCGGCAAATCCACTGAGCATGAAGTATCCGTACACAGTGCGCAAACCGTTTGCCGTTTATTGCGGGCAAGCGGCAAATATCAGGTGATTGCGTTGTTTATCAGCAAAGAAGGATATTGGTTTTTGCAGAAGGAATGTTCCTTCCGCGGGCCTGAAGACAAGCCGGTTACCCCGGTAATTTTACCGCAGGGCGGTTTGTTTATCCCTTCGACAAACACTTTTTTAAAACCGGATGTATATTTTCCCGTTTTACACGGCACCAATGGGGAGGACGGCACGGTACAGGGGTTGCTGGAAATGATGGATGCCGCTTATGTGGGTTGTGGCGTAGTGGCTTCGGCCATGGCAATGGATAAAGAAGTGGCCAAAGTCTTGGCCCGGGAAGCGGGAATCCCTGTTTTGCCATATCAAAAAATTTCCCGCGGCGTTCCTTATAATAAAACAGCTCTGGAGGATTGGGCCTGCCAAACGGGGTACCCTCTTTTTGTCAAACCCGTGCGTTTGGGCTCTTCCGTCGGAGTAACAAAAGTGGTTGCTCCTGAAGAGCTGCACCGTGCGGTGGAGTTTGCCCTGCGTTTTGATACGGACGCGCTGGTGGAAAAGGGGGTAGAAAACCCGCGTGAAGTGTTTTGCGGACTGCTGGGGGAGGGGAATGTGGTACATTCTTCTTTGTGCGGGGAACTGAAAAACCCGTCCGGCGGTTTTTTTGATTATCAGGCCAAATATATTACCCAGGGCGGTTGTGAAACCCGAGTGCCGGCGGATTTGCCGGGCCAAACGCAAAATGATATCCGCCGTTTCAGTGAAATCATTTTTAAGGCTTTACGCGGAAGCGGCCTTGCCCGGGCGGACTTTTTGGTGGGGCAGGACGGGGCCGTTTGGTTTTCGGAAATCAATACTTTGCCCGGTCTGTCGGAAACGAGCCTCTATCCGCAGTTGTTTGAAGCCTCCGGCGCAGCTTATCCGCAGATTCTGGACAGACTGATAGAGATCGCCTTGCACACGTGTGAATGCAGGCACGGTTTATCCCTGGAGCGCGCCGGATGAAAATACGCGGGTTTTTTCGGCGTTTTGCGGGACTGGATTTCCGACTGCAAATAGTGTGGATATTTTGCTTGTACGGTCTTTTTTTAAACACGGTTTTCTTGTGCCGGGACATACAAGGAGAGGGCATTTTATGGCGTTTACATGCCGGATTTTGGATATTATATGCCGCCCAGGTGGTTTTTCTGTTGTTAAAAGAGCGCATGGTGTGCGTGTTGTCCTTTTTGCAGGCATTGATGGCTTTTTTAACTAACGGGGATTTTACTTTTGTGCCGTTGTTGCGCGTCATCGGATATTTTGTATTTTTGGCCAAGGGCGGTTTTTCCGTGGATGAAATAGGTGTATATAAATATGTGTTTATGTCGGCTTGTTTGACTTTGGAACTGCTAAAAAGCTGTTGGCTGTTTATGCTGCTGCCCGCTCCTCGTAAGAAAAAAGAAGGCGGAGATGTTTCAAAACCGGATGCCGCAGTGTGATTTTTATGAAGAGACTTCCTTCCATCGGGCTGCAAAAGCTCCGCCCTTTTAGGGCGGAGCTTTAATAAATAGCTCTTACATTAGTCGTTCCTGCAGTTTTTTGCTTTTGGGCCTTTTGGCCAGTTCTTTTTTTGCCTGGGTCACCAAACGCTTTGGCTTCTTTTTCGGGGAGGACGGCGTATTGTTGTATAAGCCGTTTGATACGGATGATTTGTTAAACGCCGTGAAACAGGTGACCGGGTAAAATATTTACGTTTGCCTGTTGTGTGCCGCGCCTGCTTTTGCAGGCGCGTTTTTGTTGATACTGAAAAGAAATTGATGAATTGACAAGTGCAGTTGCGCGGGTATTTTAAAATACCCTTGACTCGTTTTTTTTTTTTGATAGATTTTGTTTATGAACAAAATCTATCAAAAAAAGAACCCTTTGCAAAAAAGCCCCGCTAAAGGCAAAATAGGCGGTTTTACGCTGATTGAACTTTTGGTGGTGGTATTAATCATTGGTATCTTGTCGGCCATAGCTTTGCCGGAATATACCAAGGCGGTGGAAAAAAGCCGCTCATCGGAAGCCATTACGCTGCTGCGCAGTTTATTGACGGCGGAAAAAGCCTATAAATTGGCCAATATGGAATATACGTCGGATTTGACGTTGCTGGATTTACAAATGCCAAATATTAACATGGAAAATTCCAAAGTGTTTTCTACAGATGACTGGTATATTTACATTCCAAAAGCAGACACTGCTTTGAACGTGTATGCCGCTCGCGCCAAAAACGGCGTCAGCATTAATTCCGGCAAAAACGCCTACGGCATTTTGCTGTCCGTAGACGCGGACGGAAACGAAACCTGGAAGTGTCAGCGCCTTCAGTTGGATTCAACGGTTCCCGATATTTGTAAAAGTATTACCGGTTCGGCAGACGGCGTTATCAAATAAACCAATCATAAAAATCCCCGGGCTTTTATAAAGTCCGGGGATTTTTAATCGGCTGTTTATTTAATTTTATAGAACTTGGCGATGATGTCCCACGCTTCCTGCGCCGTGTCCACGATGTGGCAGGTGCGGGCTTCGTCATTGTCTATGACGCCGTAAGAGGCCAGAGCACTGAAATTGACAACGGAATTCCAAAATTCCTTGCCCACCAGAATAATGGGGATATCTTCTTTTTTGCCCGTTTTGACCAGCGTCAAAATTTCAAACAGCTCGTCAAAGGTTCCGTATCCGCCCGGAAATACCACAAACGCGCGTGAGCGCATGACTAAATGCAGCTTGCGTATGGCGAAGTAGTGAAACAAAAAGGCCAGGTTTTTGGTAATGTACGGGTTGGGGTGCTGTTCGTGCGGAAGCGTGATGTTAAAGCCCACGCTGCGGCCGCCGTTTTCAAACGCGCCGCGGTTGGCCGCTTCCATCAGGCCCGGGCCGCCTCCCGTCACCACGGCAAAACGGTTTTTCCCTTTTTTAACGACCAATTTGGCAAATTCCCGCCCCACTTCATAATATTTGGACAAAGACAGCAGTCCTTCGGCCTCGTTTAACCGTTCCTGCAGTTTTTTGCTTTTGGGGCTTTTGGCCAGTTCCTTTTTTATTTGGGCCACCAACGCTTTAGCTTCTTTTTCGGGGCGTACGCGCGCGGAGCCGAAGCAGACAATGCTTTGGGTAATATTCAGTTTCTGCAAATACAGCTCCGGCTTCATGACCTCTAGCTCAATGCGTACGGGGCGCATGACCGGCTTATTTAACAATTCAATATCTTCGTAAGCGCGGATATAAGAGCTTTCGTGTTCAATACTGGCAATGCGTTGTTTTTTAGGATTTTTTTTCATAAGCGTTG
>CALUXH010000075.1 GCA_944324695.1 uncultured Elusimicrobiales bacterium
GTTCGCGTTCAGCCTGATATGCAGACAGGGTTGCTTCCTCGTGTAAAGAGGCTCCCTGATTAACTTTAGAACCTGTAATTAGCACCGTATTATGGTTTGCCTGTGTGTTGCCGTATCCGCCGTATATATTGCGGTTTACGGTGGAGGCATCGGAAACTTCTACGCTGTTTTCGTTAGCGGCCCCCGTGGTTGTTTTGCCTCCCATAATAGAGGCATTGGCCAGCGGACTGTTGTTTCCTTGTATGGTACTGTTAATGACAATAAGTTTATTTCCTATAGCGTTGCCGCTGCCGGCATCTCCGGCAATGATTTCCGTAGGAGTACCGGGGCGTGTATCATTTTCTATGGTTTCCGTGCGTCCGGTCACGTCCTGTGCCAGTACTGGCATCGCCAAAAACAAACAAATGCCTAAAACCTGTAATTTCATAGCGCTCCTTTTTACATGGGGAATTTTTTCTTTATTATAGTATGTTTTGTAAGATAAAACATCGGTGAAAATCACATTATTTTACAAATGCCCCAGCAAACCCGTGAAGCGGTTGACGCTCCCCGGAGGAGTTATCTATACTGAAATAAAGGCCGGCCTCCGGCCGGCCCGGCAGTTCTTATACAGGGAGACGCTATGAAAAAAATTTTAGTCATGGGCGGTGCGGGATATATCGGCTCACACACGGTAAAACATTTGGCGCAGGAGGGATATCCCTGCGTTGTGGCGGATAACCTGGTTTACGGCCACCGGGAAGCAGTGCCGGAAAGCGTGCCGTTTGAAAAGGCTGATTTGGCAGTTCCCTCCTCTTTGGATGCCCTGTTTGCCAAATACGATTTTGAAGCGGTGGTGCATTTTGCCGCGTATACTTATGTGGGAGAAAGCGTTACCGATCCACAAAAATATTATCAGAACAATGTGGCTGGGACATTAAATTTGTTGGCCGCCATGAAAAAACGCGGTGTAAACAAAATTGTATTTTCCAGCACCTGTGCCACATACGGGGAGCCGCAATATACCCCTATGGATGAAAAACACCCTCAAAACCCGATTAATCCCTATGGCCGCTCCAAACTGATGATAGAACAAATCTTTGCCGATTATGCCCGTGCGTATGGGCTGAGATATGCGGCCCTACGTTATTTTAATGCCGCCGGTGCCGCGGCGGACGGCACGATTGGGGAATCGCATCATCCGGAAACGCATTTAATCCCGTTGGTGCTGCAGGCCATTAAAGGGGAGCGGGACTGCATTAAAATTTTTGGGGATGATTATCCGACCCCGGACGGCACCTGCCTGCGTGATTATATCCACGTGGAAGATCTGGCCACCGCCCATCGTCTGGCTTTGGAAAAACTGGACGCCTTCAGCGGATGCATGAATTTGGGCACTGGGGTGAAAACTTCTGTCAAAGATATTATCGCCGCCGCAGAGAAAGTAACCGGAAAAAAATGCCCCGTGCAGCTGGCGCCGCGCCGCGCAGGAGACCCCGCCGAGTTGTATGCGGCGGCTCACGGTCCGGCGGAAACTGTGTTGGGCTGGAAACCTCGCTATATGAAGATTGAAGATATTATTGCCACGGCATGGAAATGGGAACAAAATAAAAGATACTAATGTAAAGATGCCGTTGCGCGGGCGGAAGGAGGACGCATGGAAAAAGTAAAAAATTTGGTGGTAGGTGCCGGGCTGTCCGGCGCCGTCATAGCAGAGCGCATTGCCTCTCAATTGCAGGAGCCGGTGTTGGTTATTGACCGCAGGGAACATGTCGCCGGCAACATTTATGATTCAAAACATTCCACCGGAATTACCGTACACCGTTACGGGCCGCATATCTTTCATACCGATAACAAACGGATTTGGGACTACCTGAGCGCTTTTACCTCCTGGCATTATTTCTTTTTAAAAGTGCATGCTTGGGTGGATAACCGCTATGTAACGCTTCCCTTTAATCTTAATACTCTGCATCAGGCCTTTCCGGAATATCTGGCCCTGCGCTTGGAAGAAAAACTGGTCAATGAATACGGGTACGGCGTCCAGGTGCCTGTCATGAAGTTGTTGCGTCAGAAAGACGAGGATTTGCAGTTTTTGGCCCGTTATGCATACGAAAAGATTTTTGAACAGTATACTTTGAAGCAATGGGGCATTTCCCCGCAGGAAATGAATGAGGAGGTCATGGCCCGCGTGCCTATATCGGTCAGTCGCGATGACGGCTATTTCCATGACAAATACCAGGCTATCCCCGCGCAGGGTTATACGCGCATGGTGGAAAACATGCTGCATAATCCGTTGATTTCCGTGCGGTTAAAAACCCCGTTCGAGAAAATAAAAAACGATATAGAATACCAACGTTTGTTTTATACGGGGTCGATTGATGAATTTTTTGATTATAAATTTGGGGAGCTCCCATACCGGAGTCTGCGCTTTGACATAGAGCAAAAAAACATGGAATATTATCAGCCGTCTGCCGTTACCAACTACCCCAATAATTTTGATTTTACCCGCATTTGCGAACATAAATATTTTCTGAATGAAAAAATCGCTTCTACGGTAATCTCTGTAGAATTTCCTCAGGAGTTTAAACGCGGGGAAAACGAACCTTATTACCCGGTCTCTCATCCGGCCAGCGAAGCTTTATATCGGCAATATGCCCGCGAAGCGGAAAAGTTGCCCGGGACCCACTTCTTGGGCCGTCTGGGCGGATATAAATATTGCAATATGGATCAGGCCGTTTCCGCCGCGTTGGATTTGTTTGAGAAAATCAGGCCGGCGGATTAGACCGCGGGGCGGCTTCGGCAAGCCCGCCAAAAGAGGGGGCTGCGCCGCCTGCCCGGATAAAATGCCGTAAATAAAAATTTAAAGGCCCCGGTTAAATTTGTCCGGGGCCTTTGCTTTTTGAGGGAGGGAATTATTTTTTACCGCCTCTTTCAAAGCGCAGCGTATACGTAATCATATCCGTTACTTCCGCCGGTCCGAAATACTGTATGGGGCCGGGGAACAGATACGCTTCGCTCATCGCCCACAAATCACGCTTTTTGGCAAACTGTTTGAACGGTTCGCCGGTCAGTTCCACCAGCGCTTTGCGGA
>CALUXH010000076.1 GCA_944324695.1 uncultured Elusimicrobiales bacterium
GACGGTGGTGGATATAGGATTGATGGTGGCAGGCGTGGCCGGATTGGGGCGTTTGGCGGTGAAAGGAGGGGTGCAGGCGGTGAAAGGGCTGAGCCGTGCGGTGAGAGAAGCGCGTGCGGGCAAAGCGGTGTTGAGTGTTAAAGGGATAAGAGGAGTAAGAGTAGGGGAAGTAAGCAAGCAGTTGCGGATGAGATTTACGGAGCGGTTGGGGCGGCAGATTGAGGTAAAGCGTATAGAAGCGCCCGCGCCGGCGGTGACGGTCAAAGGGGCTGCCGCCAACGCACCGGGAATGCCGGATTTTACCCTTACTCCTCCTCCCCTGGTGCCGGTAAAAGACCTTATAGACGCCTCACTGGCGCAGGAAATGTTTGGCGGCGTTTCTGCTCCCCGACAGGCCCCCAAGCGAATGCCGACATCCAAAAAGGCCCGTCGTGCCCTTCAGCGTGAGCAGGCCGCCGAGAAAAAATTGCAGCGTCAAAGCAATATGCCGGCCAAGCCCCAGCCGTATATCTTGCCGCGCGCGCATCATGCGTTTTTTAATCAGACGAGGTCTTTGCTGTTGCGTTATCTGCGCAATACGTATAATTTAACTCCGGATGCTTTGAAAGATATAAATATTATTTTATCCCGGGCCGAATCCTTGCCGGACGGGTTGGCGTTAAAACAGGCCCTTTTCCAACGTTTGGAGAATTTGTTGAAAGGGAAGGAAAACCTGATCAGGCGTTATGCTTCTTCCGTAAAACGCAGCAGTGCCAAGCCTGGCGTGCGCGTGTATTATTTGGGGGACAAACGGAATATTACGCTTTCGTCTTTTGAACCCCAATTGGTGGTTTTGGCGTTGGAGGAGCCCTTACAGATGGGGACTCTGCCGGATTTGCCTTCCATTATCCGACAGGTAAACCGCGCCAAAATTTCCTGGCGCATGAATGAGAAAGGGCCGATTAGTATTCGTTGGCTGGGCCGCCGGGAGAAAGGTATTACTGCGAAAGATTTTTCCCAGCTGTACGGCCAGCTGTTGGACTGTTCCACCCGAAGCCTGTGTTTTTATGAATGGCAGGGAGACGGAACACTGATGCTCTACCGTTCCGACCGCAGGTTATGGCTGCGTATCGGTGAGCATGAAGTGACCAGCAAAATCCATTTACACCTGCATGCGGAAAAGTGGCTTTCGGTAAGCGGAGGACTGAAACGGGGAGGGGAGCAGGTGATTTTAAACTACAGGGTGCATTTGGAAGATGTGGCACAGGCTTTGCGTCCCGCTAAAAGATTAAAAGGCCGCGCCGCATATGAAGTCAAGCACGCTCCCGTAAAGGAAACAAACGGATACCGTATACTGGTCCAGGACGCGCTGGCAGAGATGGTGCGGGAAGGAGTGGTGGTGCGTTTGTAGAAAACGCATAAAACAGACTTAAAAAATCAGGTACAATATACATATGGATGCGCAGACAAAAAATTTTCAAAGCGGATTTGCGGTGCTGGCGGGGCTGCCCAATGCGGGTAAATCCACCCTGCTGAATGCTTTGGCGGGGGGCTTGCTTTCCCCGGTGACGGACAAACCCCAAACCACGCGCCAAAATATTTTGGCTATTATTGAAGGGGAAAAATACCAGGTGGTGTTTGTGGACACCCCGGGTTTTTTGCATCCGCATTATAAACTGCAGCAAACCATGGCCGCCTGCGTGGACCGGGCCGTGGGGGAAGACGCCGACTTGGTTCTGCTGCTGGTGGACGCTTCCGCGCCGGATTTGCCTGCGCATAAAGATTTGTTTGAAAAAATTTCCCAAGTATTTTGTCCCGTTTATTTGGTGCTGACCAAAACGGATTTGGCAAGCGACTCCTCTGCCGTATCTGCCGCGGAGGCAGAAATTAAAAAAGCGTTGCCGTGTATTTCCAAAGTTTTTAAAGTCTGCGCCCCGCGTGCCGAAGGCGTGGAAGCGTTAAAACAGGCCGTTGTGGCCCTCATGCCGCAGGGCCCGGCTTATTTCCCGCCGGGGCAGTGGACAGACCGCTGGGAGCGTTTTTACGCGGCGGAGTTTATCCGGGAACAGATTTTTAAACTGTACCAGAAAGAAATCCCGTACAGCACCCAGGTGGAAGTGGAAAAATTCACCGAAGACCTGGGCGATAAAAATTATATCCGCGCCGTGATTCACGTGGAGCGAGAAAGCCAAAAACCCATTCTTATCGGAAAAGGCGGCGCGGCCATCGCTCAGTTGCGTCAGCGCGCTCAGGCGCGTATTGAGCAGTTTTTGGGCCGCCCGTACCGTTTGGAACTGCAGGTAACGGTCAGCCCAGGCTGGCGCAATAACACGGACTTGTTGGAAAAATTCGGCTATTTAGAACGCTGAGTTTATTCCGCCGCATGACGGGGGTCGCCATTGTGCCCCGCCGTAAATTTGCTATCATATAGCCATGACGAAGAAAGAAGGCGTTTTGGTCGTGTGCACCAACCGCAAAGCATATCACGATTATTTTATTTTGGAAACTTTTGAGGCCGGTCTTTCCCTGCTGGGGCCGGAAGTAAAATCTGTGCGCCAAAAAGAAGTGAGCCTGGAGGGAGCTTTTGTGCGGGCGGAAAACGGCGCGGCCGAAATTTTAAATATGTACGTCAAGCCGTACAAATTCAATTCCCTGTCAGAGCCGGACCCGACGCGCCCGCGCACGCTGCTTTTAAATAAACGCGAAATACGCAAACTGCACGCCGGAGCGCAAATCAAGGGGCAGACGTTGGTGCCGCTGGAGATTTATTTTAAACGGGGCTGGGCCAAAGTTAAAATTGCCTTGGCCAAAGGCAAACATTTGTACGACAAACGCGAAAGTTTGAAGAAAAAAGACTTAAACCGCGAGATGGAAAAAGGCTTTAAAAATTCCATCCGTTTTTAGTGTTTCCGGAGAAAATATGGAAAAAAAGATTGCTGATGAAAAAGCCGTGTCGGACATGCTGGACAGGCTGGCGCGCGAAATCGTGCAGAAGCATCCCGCCGCGTCATATTGCCTGGTGGGCATTAAAACGCGCGGGGCGCATATTGCCAAACGGCTGCAGGCCCGTATTGCCGCCCTGACGGGGGATACCCCGTTGCTGGGAGAGCTGGACATTTCTTTTTACCGGGATGATTTGACGTTGGTGGCCCGTGAGCCGCGTTTGAACAGCGCCTCCGTGGGCGTGGACTTTAACGGCAAAACCGTCATTTTGGCCGATGACGTGCTTTATTCCGGCCGCACGGTGCTGTGCGCGTTAAACGCGCTGGCCGCCGCGGGCCGCGCGGCGAAGGTGGAATTTTTGACACTGGTGGACCGCGGACACCACTGCCTGCCCGTCTGCGCCGATTTTACCGGCCGCACCGTACCGACGGCCAAAGACGATATCATCCATGTACATTTAAAAGAAAAAGACGGCGACGACTGCATTATGCATCATATCGGCGGCCAGCTTGAGCGCAAAGGCTCTGGGAGCGCAAAATAATTTTGCCGAAAAGGCAAGTTTTTCCGACGGAGAAACGAAATTCTTGCAAAACGCGGCGCAATTTTCTACAATATATCATGTGATGGGCGGGTGGCGGAATGGCAGACGCGCACGGCTCAGGACCGTGTGGACGAAAGTCCTTAAGGGTTCAACTCCCTTTCCGCCCATTCTTTTCTTAGGTCTGCGGTATGAAAAAGTATGACTACTATCGCCCTTCCGCCTCTTCCTTGGGCCGGAAGAAAAAGTACCGCCGAGCCTCCGCCGTTTCCTTTTTTAAACCTTTTATTTTCTTCTTAGTATTTGTAGCTTTGTTTTTTGCCGCATATTTTGGTGCTTCTAAGGCTTATAAAGCCTTTTCGGCTTCGCGTATGGGGCATTGGCGGGCTGAAGAGGCCGTCGTTTCCGGTGTGGACGGCGTATTGGCCAAAGAGTTGCAGGCCGCCGCGGATGCACGGCTTAACAAAGATTTTTCCGTTTCCGATACGGTGGCGTTTCAAGCGCAGCTGACTAAAAAATATCCGCAGCTGCGGGAAGTCTCCGTTAAAAGAGGCCTGTTATCGGGCAAATTGAAAGTGTCCGTAAAACGCCGGGAACCGGTGGCAAAATTTATTTTGCCGTCCGGCGCCGTGCGTTTTGTGGATAAAGACAGTACCGTTTATTCAGACCCCAGTCCTGACCCGTTGTTAACCATCCCGTTTGTGGAGCTGGAAGGAGCCGTGCCTGATAAGCTGGGGGCGGAATTTGTGGACTTGGTGCAAAGCGCACTAAAGCTGAAAAAGCAATTGGATTTCGCCTTCTTGCGGTTTAATACGGATAAAAATACCGTGCGGCTGTATTTGCCGGATGATACCGTAATCAATTTCGGCCAGGCTCAAAATCTGCGCGCCAAAGCCGCTGTAGCCGCCCGGATAGAGGCTGAGGCGCAGCGACGCGGACTGCCGGCGCCCCATGAATTGAATTTCGCCTATTTTGATGAAGGGAAAGTTTTTTTAAGACAGACGGGACATTAATTTTTATAATATACATAATAAGCTTTTTACCAGCAGGTGACTTATGGCTAAAACAAATATTATCGCGGGACTGGACGTGGGCAGCGGAAAGCTGACGGCTGTCGCCGCGGCGCACGATTTTGAAACGAATACTTTACAAATCCTGGCCGGCCGCAGCGTGCCCTGCAAAGGGGTGCGTGGAGGGGTTGTGTCGGATATTCGCGAAACTTCCGCCGCCGTGACGCATCTTTTGGGCGGCATAGAGCGGGAGCTGGGCAAAGACATCGGCAGTCTGTTTGTCGGGGTGCGGGGCGCACATTTGGAATCGTTCTGCAATCACGGTACGTATAATATTTCCCGCATGGATAAAGAAATCACCCAGGCGGATATGGAGCTGGCCGTGGAAAACGCCAAGGCTATGCCGATTAAGAATGACAATGAAATCGTTAATGTCATTACACAGGGGTTTTCCATCGACAAGCTGCGCGGCATTAACAACCCCGAAGGGATGGAAGGTTCTTTGTTGGAAGTGGACGTGCATATTACGACGGGTTCTTCCACCCATTTAAACAATTTGGCCAAGGCCATCCAGCGCCCGGGATATAAAATCGACGGCACATTTTACGGTTTGGTGCCGCTGGGGGAGTGCGTACTCACCCAGGAAGAGAAAGAAATCGGCGCTATGATTATTGATCTGGGCGGAGAAACGATGTCCGTGGGTATTTACATAGAAGGAATTTTGAAATTTTCCCGCGATATTCCTTACGGCTGCGATTTAATAACCAGCGACCTTTCGCGCGTACTGCATACCAGCCGCCAAAACGCGCGTGAAATCAAGGAGAAATACGGCGTAGCATTTCCTACTTTTTTAGACGAAGAAGGGGAAGTTCCGGTGCCCTCTTTGGACGGGCGCAGCAGCCATGATATTAAAAAAAGTTATATTTTGGACATTATCCAGCCGCGCGTGGAAGAATTGTTTGAGCAAATACAGCATTGTGTGGCCACTTCCGGTTATAAAAATTGCCCCGTCGTGGGCGTGCTGACCGGCGGCGGCAGCCAGATGCCCGGGATGACTGAACAGGCGGTTAATATCCTGGGGCTAAAAGAGGTGCGCCGCGGTGTGGTGCAGCGTGATTTAATCACGGCCGGGGAAGAATTTTTAGACCCTGTTTACAGTACGGCTATGGCGCTGACCGTTTACGCTTCCGAAGGGGGCGGGTATGAGGATTATGGCCGTGACTCTTATAACAAAGGCGGTTCCGTGTTGGGCAAGCTGGGACGCATGATTAAAGGTTTGGATATCTTTGGCGGCTGAGAATGCGGAGAATATATGAGCGACCTATTTGTACCTGCAGATTCTTTTGAAACCAAAAAGGCAAAGATTAAAGTTATCGGCGTGGGCGGCGGCGGCGGCAACGCTATCAACCACATGGTCAGTTCCGGCCTCAAAGATATTGATTTCATTGCCGTAAATACGGACGCTCAGGATTTGCGCCGCAATAAGGCCCCGTATTTGGTGCAGGTGGGAGAAAAAGTTACCAAAGGCTTAGGTGTGGGGGGAGACCCGGAAAGAGGCCGTCTGGCGGCGGAAGAATCTGAGGAAAAATTAAAACTCATTATCGGACAGACCGATTTGTTGTTTATTACCGCCGGTATGGGCGGCGGCACAGGCACGGGCGTGGCGCCCTATCTGGCCAAGCTGGCCAAAGATTTATACGGGGACGATTTGCTGGTTATCGGCGTGGTTACCCGCCCGTTTAATTTTGAAGGATATGTGCGTGAAAAGAGGGCGGGGGAAGGCATAGAGGAAATGCAGAAATACGTGGATTCCATGATTATCGTCCCCAATGAAAAACTGTTTTCCATCATAGACCCCAAGACCTCTTCCCGTGACGCGTTTAAAATGGTGGACGAAGTGTTGCTGCAGGCCGTAAAAGGCATTGCCGAGGTTATTACCAAGCCCGGGGAAGTCAATATTGATTTTAACGATATCCGTAAAGTGTTGTGCCATTCGCGCAAATCCCTTATCGGCATTGGGGAAGCCAGCGGTCCCGGACGGCATTTGGCGGCCATGAAAAAGGCCATCTCTTCCCCTCTTTTGGAAAATGCCGATATACGCGGCGCAAAAGGCTTTATCGTTCATTTCCTGGCCGATGAGAATTTAACCCTGATGGAACAGGGGGAAGTGATGAACCTGATTCGCCAGTATGCCAGCAACGATTCCACCGTTATTTTCGGTTATTCGTATGATTCCACGTTAAACGGGACGTTTAAAGTCACGGTGATTGCCGCCGGTTTCAGCCCGGAAAAGGCCAATATGTTTGACGCGCGCCGCTCTCTGCAGCCGCCGGAACGTGAAACGTATGATCTGAAAAAAAATGTATTTTCCACGTTTGATGAACCCAAATCCCGGCAGGAGACGGAAGATGATATGCTCATCCCCGCTTTTCTGCGCCGCAAGAAAAATTCCAATGCCCGTTAATCAAGGAGGCTTATTATGGCGGTAGGACTGCAAAGTTTGCTCAGAACGGTAGTAGACAATAAGGCCAGCGGTTTGCATATCCGCGGCAACTCCAATGCGTTTGTGCGTTTGAACGGAAAAATTAAGCCCATTGACGATTCTTTCGTTTCCAACGAAGAAGCTAAAAAAATGGCGTATGCCTGCATGGGAGAACGCGAACGTAAAATTTTTGAGCAATACAGCACGGTGGATTTTTCGTTGGATGCCAAATCTTATGGCCGTTTCCGTTTCAACGTATTCCGCCAGTCTGGCAAAATTGCCATGGCCATACGCCATATCCCTTTAAAAATCCCTTCTTTCAAGGAACTTAGCCTGCCGGAGGAAACATTAAAGAAAATTGCGGATAACCGCCGCGGTTTAATTATTGTAACAGGGATGACCGGCTCTGGCAAGACCTCCACGCTGGCCGCGATGATTGACTATATTAACCGCTCCCGAAACGGGCATATTTTGACCATTGAAGATCCTATCGAATTTGTTCATACGGAAAGCCAGTGTATTATCAGCCAACTGGAATTGGGGGTGGACACCCCTTCTTACACGGGTGCGCTGCGTGCGGCCATGCGCCAGGACCCGGATGTAATCATGATTGGCGAACTGCGCGATGCGGAAGTGATGAAAGCCGCCATTTCCGCGGCGGAAACGGGGCAGTTGGTCCTGTCTACCATGCATACCGTTAACGTTACGCAGACGCTGGCGCGCTTGACGGAAGCGTTCCCTATTGAACAGCACCAGCAGGTGCGTTTGCAGCTTTCCGAGCTGACGCGCGGCATTATCTGCCAGCGTTTGCTGCCCACCATTCAGCCGGGCATGACTCCTGCCTTGGAAATCATGGTCAGCACGCCGCAGGTGCGCAAACTCATTTTGGAAAACCGGGCCAGCGATTTGGTCAAAGCTTTGCAGACCGGGGAATATTACGGCATGAACACATTTGACCAATCCCTGGCTGCTCTGTATAAGAGCCAGAAGGTGGATATGGAGCAGGTGTTGGCCGCGGCAACCAGCCCCGACGCTCTAATGATGGCCATCCGGGGCGTAACGGACAATTTGGAGGCCGCGTGAGCCATATAAACGGACCCGTCGTGGCCATAGACGGCACCGCCGGCACGGGTAAGTCCACCGTCGGCCGGGCTGCTGCCCAACGGCTGGGTTACGGCTTTTTAAGCACGGGCGGTTTATATCGCGCGTTGGCTTATAAGGTTTTCCGGGAACATATTAATCCCGCTGATGACGCGGCCGTGCTGGAAGCGGCCAAAAGCCTGGTTTTTGTTTTTGAACGTCAAGCGGATGCCACGCTGAAGATGTTTGTCAATGGGCAATATTTGGGAGATAAATTGAATTTGGACGAAGTCGGCCAGACCGCCAGCAAAGTGTCCACGCACGCCGCCGCACGCGCCGTGCTGACGGAGAAAATGCGTCAGGCGGGCAAAGACGGGGGCATTATCTTGGAAGGGAGAGACATCGGTACTGTGGTTTTTCCGGACGCGGAAGTAAAAATTTACTTGACCGCCGCGCCGGAAGTGCGCGCCGACCGCCGCGTCAAACAACTATTGGCCCAGGGGACGCAAGCTGATTACGAACATATTTTAGCCTCCATTAAAGAGCGTGATCTGCGTGACAGCACCCGCGCGGCTTCCCCGTTAAAACCCGCTCCGGATGCCGTGCAGATAGATACGTCCCGCATGAACCGCGATGAGGTGGTGGAGGCCGTCGTAAAGGAAATCAACAAGTATGCTGCTTAATTTGGTAAAATTTAGTGCAAGGGTGTTCTTTAAAACGTTTTATGATTTTAAGGCGGACGGTTTGGAAAATATTCCTAAAACCGGCGCCTTAATTATTGCGGGCAACCACCTCTCCAACGCCGATCCCCCGGCCATAGGCGCTTTTGCCGGGCTGGTGCGTGACTCGCGTTTTATGGCTAAAAAAGAGCTTTTTTCCGTGCCGGTTCTGGGCTGGTTTTTCCGTCGGTGCGGCTATATTTCCGTAGACCGCAAGCGTACTATAGGAGACTACGGCGCGCTGGAAGGGGCCATTGAAGCGTTGAACCGAGGGGAAAGCATTGTGATGTTCCCTGAAGGGACGCGCTCCAAAACCGGCAAGCCGCAGAAACCCAAAAGCGGCGTGGGGCTGCTGGTGTATAAAACGGGTGCACCCGTTTTGCCCGTCAAAGTGGAAGGGACCTTCGGCTGGCCGTGGGTGCGTAAAATCCGCGTGAGATTTGGCAAACCGTTTACCCTTCAAAGAGACCCCGCTTTGGAACCCAAAGCGCAGTATAAACAATTTGCCCATGAAATAATGGAGAAAATAAATTCAATTACTATCTAAACGGAGGTAACGTGCCCGGGCCCGAAGGGGCAGGGCGCAAATAAGGACTTATGACGACGACTAACGAAGAATTGAAACAAACCGAAGAAACAACCAATGAGCCCGAAATGACCATGGACGAGTTGATTGCACAACAAGAGTCTTTATCGGAACATCTCAACAAACGTGAAATTGTGGAAGTAACCGTTGTACAGATTACGGGGGACTATATTCTGGTGGATACCGGCGCGAAAAAAGAAGGCGCCATCGCCGTCAGCGAATTTGACGGTAAAACCCTGCCCGCCGTGGGCGAAAAAGTGTCTGCCGTGCTGGTCAAACGCGGCAATGATGAAAGGCATTCCATTTTATCCCATAAAAAAGCGCTGGAAATGCAGGGCTGGGACATCTGCAAACAGGCGTACGAAAATAAAGAACGCGTCAAAGGCGTTATTTTGCAGACCGTCAAAGGCGGCTATATCGTGGAAGTGTTCGGCGTGAGCGGGTTTATGCCGCTGTCCTTGTCGGAACTGCACACGGCTTATAAACACTATTTGCCCGTCGGAGCCAAAATCAGAGCAGTCATTGTAGAATTTTCCAAAGAAAAACAGAAGCTCATTATTTCCCGCAAGCAGGTGCTGGAAGAGGATGAAGCCGTCCGCCGCACCGAAGTGCTGGGCCAGATTAAAGAAGGCGATGTGCTGCGCGTTGTGGTGGCCAAGGTGGACAAAGACCGCTTGTTCCTGCGCTTCCACGGCATTGAAGGCGTGGTGAATTTGGAAAACATCGCCTGGAAAGAGCCCGAAGCCGCTTTGGCCAATTATCGCCGCGGCCAGCGCCTGAAAGCCAAATTGCTGAAATTGGATAAAGAAACGCCGCGTTTGGAATTTGGCCTCAAACAGCTGTTCTTAAACCCGGCCGATGCTTTGCGCCGCCGCTATCCGTATAAGAGCTCCGTCAAGGCCACGATTACCAAAGTGGACCCCGAAAACGGCGTGGAATGCACCATTGGCAAAAACAATACCAAAGGTTTTATCAGCCCCTTTGAAATGGGACGTGATTTCAGCGCCCAGGAGGGGGATGTGATTTCCGCTTTGGTGGTGGGTGTGGACCCCGAAACCTTTACGGTCAACCTCTCCGTCAAGAAATATGACCAGGTGCAAAACCGCAAAGTCGTTGCGCAGTACCTCAAACAGGCGCCGCGCCCGACCTTGGGTCAGCTTTTGGAAGATTCTTTCAAAACGGAAGAAGACGAAACGGAAGAGAAATAGTTTAGAACGTAATTGAAGAAATAAATCCGTCCGGTTTTTGCCGGGCGGATTTTTGCATGTAAAAGACTTCATACAAATGAATATGCGGGGAAATATTGCGCTAAACCCGACAAAATAAATACTGGCCGCTATCCGCTGTTGGAACATTCTTGCAAAATAAGCAAAGTCTCTTCTCTGAGAAGAATGTTCTTATCGGTCAGACAATTGGTTTTCTATTTGTTTTTTGATGCTCCAAAATAGCGGAAAAAGGGTTGATCTAAGAGAGGAAATAAAGGAATTAAAAACCCCGGTTTGGCCGGGGTTTTTAATTCCTGGGATTGCTTTATCAGAATTATTGCCTGTCATTGCCTCACTGGCAGACTGACTGGAAATATTTTTTAATCATATTCCATAAATCACGGTAACCGTCTGTATAACTGACCCGGCTATATCCTTCGGCCATCTGGCGGTATCCGTCCGTATAGGTTTTGGCGACGCCTTGGGCCAGTTCACGGTAACCGTCTGTATAACTGACCTGAGTATATCCTTTCGCCATGAGTTGGTATCCGTCCGTATAGGTTTTGGCAACGCCTTGGGCCAATTCACGGTAACCGTCAGCATAGCGCAGAGAAGTCAACGCCTCCCCTTGGAGTTGGTATCCTTGAGAAAACCATTCTAAAAATGTTTTATCGGCCTTTTCTTTGGCTTCTTTGCCCATTTGCGCGGAAGGACATTGTGCCGGCGTTTTTTTCAATACATTTTGGCACTGGGCCAGCGTGGCCGTCAGGCTGTCTTGCACCGCTGGAACAGCGTCCGAGCGCAAAATGTTTTTGGTTAATTCTGCGCAATACAGGGCCATTTCCTCATCGGAGCGGAAATAAAACCCGTTCATATATCCGACGGGGCGCTGTGCCAAGAAATTTAGTTCAAATTTTTTTAGCCGTGCGCTGTCCTGCGGGGCCAGCTCCTGTGCCGTGGCAGGGATTAAGATCCCCAAAAGCAGGGCTAAGATATATGAAAATTTTTTCATAAAATTCTCCTTTGTATAAAAATGAGTTCCTTGTTATTATTATGCGTTTGTTTGTCTGTGCCAACAAGGGCATTTGGACCTAATATGGCAGGGACAAAAGGCCCAGGCTCCGGCGCCTCAGGGGCTGTTGGGCACAAACCTGGGGAATATGCCCAAATCGCCTTTGGTGTATGAAGTGCAGCGGTTTTTAAAAGGAATTGTTGGCTTTCTTTGCCGTCCACGCGCGACGGTTTGTCCGACGGTTGGCAGGGGTTTTTAAAAGGGCTTGCATTGTTTTTTTTTTTGATAAATTTTGCATATGGGCAAAATTTATCAAAAAATGTATCTGAAGAAAAAAAGCCCCGCTAAACGCGTTTTAAGCGGGTTTATCCATCCTGCCGTTTTAAGGAGTTTTTACTCAAAATCCCATCCTTTGGTCTGCAAACAGGCCGGCTTTACGCTGATTGAGCTTTTGGTGGTGGTATTGATTATCGGCGTATTGGCCGCCATTGCCGTGCCGCAATATGAAAAAGCGGTCAAAAAATCCCGTGCGGCCGGCCTGTTGCCCATTATAAAAGATATACAGCAGGCGCAGACTGTATATTATTTAAGCAATGGAAAATATGCCTCATGCCTCAATGATTTAGATTTTGATATTTCTTCTTTTTCGGTAAAGGCCGAATCCGACGGCTGCGTCTCTTCTTATGAAAAGGGCAGCGGGGCGGATAAAATTACTTTGCAGCGGGTCGGCAGCGGGGGTATTGCGGCTTACTCAGGTGATTATTTAGTTTCCGGCTTTGGCGGATATGGCTTTAACCCCAACGCCAATATCGGGCTTTCCTGTGCGGAATATGCCTGCCATATGGTGGAAGAAGGCTCCTTTTGCCATGATATTCTGGGGACCAAAAAACAGGCTGACAGCGACACCTGGTGCATGCGGTTGTTTGCGCTTCCCTGAAATATATTTTAGGGGGCCGCCTTTTCATTTATTCACCGCAACCCCGCATCTGGAGTTTCCGGTTAATTGTACAGTGCCCCAAACCCCCGGCATGCTTAGTAAGCCGGGGGATATTTATTTATACCTGTCTATGTAGAGATAAAGAGAAGGCCCTCGCATACAGGGTCTTGACTCATTTTTTTTTTTTGATAAATTTTGCTTATGAACAAAATTTATCAAAAAATGTATCTGACAAATAAAATCCGTTCTAAAGGCGTTTTAGGCGGTTTTATGAATGGCGTCATTCTGAGGGGTTGTAACTCAGCATCTCAACCACTCTCTTTTAAACGGGCAGGTTTCACGCTGATTGAACTTTTGGTGGTGGTATTGATTATCGGCGTATTGGCCGCGGTGGCTCTGCCTTCTTACCAAAAGGCCGTTTGGAGAAGCCGCAATGCCCAGCTGAAAAGCGCCATCCGCCCTGTTATACAGGCGCAAAAATTATATCGTATGGCCAACGGGGAATATGCCGCTTCTTTTTCCGATTTGGATATAGATTTTGCGATGTCCGCCCCCGCATCAGGGCCCGGTTGGCATTATGACCAATATTGTCAGCTGGAAACCGCCGGCCCGGATGCTATCAGAAGGGGCGATGATTGGCAAATCGTCCTAAATCAGACGCGCGAAAAAGGAGGTGGTGTTGCGGCCGTATGGATAAGCGGAAAATACAGATGCAGTGGTTTTGCCTGGTCCCCCTCCAAAGAAGATACATTAATATGTATGGAAGCGCGTAACAACAGTTATTGGGCGGAAGAAGGAGAGTTTTGTGTAAATGTGGAAGGGGGAAAGGAATCTGCCGTATCGTCAGGCGGCTGGGCGCGGTATACACTGTGAGCGTAAAGTATTTGAAAAACGACCCCCGCCAGTAAGGCGGGGTTTTTGTGTTAAAAAGCGTTTACAAAAGAGCAAGAATTTTCATGTTTTGCTCCAAAACTATTTTTCCACTTTTACCGCGGGCGGAAGGGTGGCCAGCTGTTTGTAGAGGATGTCTCTGCGGGTATAAGAAAACCCCCGGTTCGCTTGCGCTTGCCGGGGGCTTTCAACATCTGTTTACAAACTATTTTTCCACTTTTACCGCGGGCTGAAGGGCGGCCAGCTGTTTGTAGAGGCTGTCTCTGCGGGTATAAGAAAACCCCCGGTTCGCTTACGCTTGCCGGGGGCTTTCAACGTCTGTTTACAAACTATTTTTCCACTTTTACCGCGGGTTGAAGGGCGGCCAGCTGTTTGTAGAGGTCGCGTCTCCAGGCGTATTCGGATTCGGCGCGTTTGAGCAACTCTTTGGCCAATTCCGGATTGTCGCGCATGAGGCCTTTGAAGCGGTTTTCGCCGCTCATATAGTCGGCCAGCGGCAGCGTGGGTTCCGTCAGCGGGCTGTCCACGTGCAGCGGGTTTTTGCCTTCATAGCGCGCTTCGGGGTTGAAGCGGTAGAGTATCCAGCGTCCGGCCTGCACGGCGCGTTTGGCCTCACCCATGCCTTTGGACATGTCAATACCATGCGCAATGCAGTGCGAGTACGCAATTACCAAAGCCGGGCCGTCGTAAGCGTCGGCTTCCGCCAGGGCCTGAATGGTCTGGTTCATATTCGCGCCCATGGCCACCTGCGCCACATAGATGTTGCCGTAGGTCATGGCAATCATACCCAGGTCTTTTTTGGGCATGCTCTTGCCGCCCGCGGCGAACAGGGCTTTGGCGCCCAGCGGGGTGGCTTTGGACATTTGGCCGCCGGTGTTGGAGTAGACTTCGGTGTCCAGCACCAAGATTTTGATGTTCTTGCCGCTGGCCAGCACGTGGTCCAAGCCGCCGTAGCCGATGTCGTAGGCCCAACCGTCACCGCCCAAAATCCAGACGGATTTGCGCACCAGGTAATCGGCAAAGCTTAAGAGGCGTTTGCCTTTCTCGCAGTCCGTTTTTTCCAAAACGGCCTTGAGTTCGGCCACGCTCTTGCGCTGCTGTTCCACTTCCGCGTCGGTTTTCTGCGCATTGTTTAAGAGCGCGTCCACCAAAGCGGCGTGGTCTTTGAGGCAGCCTTCTTTGCATTCTTTCAGCAGGGCTTTTGCGTCGCTGTTTAACTGATCGTATGCCACGCGGATACCCATGCCGAATTCGGCATTGTCTTCAAAGAGCGAGTTGGACCAGGCGGGGCCTTTGCCGTCATCGCGTTTGCAATACGGCGTGGTGGGCAGGTTTCCGCCGTAAATGGACGAGCATCCCGTCGCGTTGGCCACGGCCAGGCGATCGCCGAACAGCTGGGTCAAAAGTTTCACGTACGGCGTTTCGCCGCAGCCCGCGCACGCGCCGGAGAACTCAAAGAGCGGTTTGCGCAGCTGGGAGCCTTTGACGCTTTCTTTTTTGGTCTTTACATCAGCCTGTTTAAGCCCCAGGAAGAAAGCGAAGTTGTCAATTTCATTGTCGCGCACTTCCAGCTGGTGCACCATATTGATGGCTTTCTTTTCCGGATTTTCTTTGTTTTTGGCGGGGCAGTTAAACACGCACGCGCCGCAGCCGGTGCAGTCTTCCACGGCTACTTGTACGGTGAATTTCAAACCGGCCAGGTCGGCTTTGCCGTCGGCGGATTTAAAGGTTTTGGGAGCGTCTTTTAAGGCCGCACCGTCATAGGCTTTAATGCGTATGGCGGCATGCGGGCAGACCAAAGAACAGAAACCGCACTGAATGCAGGTGTTGGGGTCCCACTGCGGCACCATAACGGCGATGTTGCGTTTTTCATACTGCGTGGTGCCGGTCGGATACACGCCGCCTTCAGGCATGGCCGAGGTCGGCAGTTCGTCGCCGCGTCCGGCAATCATTTCGCCCAGCACGTCTTTGACAAACGCGGGAGCGGAGGCCGGCACGGGGGCCTTGGTGTGCAGTTTGGAAGTCACTTCGGCCGGGTATTTCACTTCGTGCAGGCCGGCCAGGGCCGCGTCCACGGCTTTGTAGTTTTTCTGCACGATTTCTTCGCCTTTTTTGGAATAGGTTTTCTTAATGGCTTCTTTGATGTCGGCGATGGCTTTGTCGGTCGGGATAACGCCCGCAATGCCGAAGAACGCCGTCTGCATAATGGTATTGGTGCGGCTGCCCATGCCGGTGGCCAATGCAATATCGGACGCGTCAATGACATAGACTTTGAGTTTTTTGTCAATGATTTGTTTTTGCACTTCGGCGGTCAGATGATCCCAGACCTTATCGGCGGCATAGGGGGCGTTGATAAGCACGGTCGCGCCGTCTTTGGCTTTGCCCAGCACATCGTATTTATCCAAGAAGTCAAACATGTGTACGCCGATAAAGTCAGCTGATTGTATCAGGTACGGCGCGCGGATGTAGTTTTTGCCGAAGCGAATGTGGGACGTCGTCATAGAGCCCGATTTTTTGGAGTCATAGACGAAGTAGCCTTGTGCAAAGAAGCCGTTGGCACTGATGATTTTCATCGTGTTTTTGTTGGCGCCCACGGTGCCGTCGGAGCCCAGACCGTAGAACATGGCGGCGAAAATATCGTTGCCGGCTTTGTTCTCCAGCTTGGCGGCGGGCAGGGAAGTATGGGTCAAGTCGTCATTAATGCCCACGGTGAAATTCTTTTTGGGTTCTTTGAGGTCCAGATTGTCAAACACAGCTTTGACGTCGGACGGCGTGAAATCTTTGGAGCCGATGCCGTAGCGTCCGCCGATGATCAGCGGCGTGACCGGGAATTTGGCCTTGGCTTCGGCGGTCAGGAAGGCCGCGCAGACGTCCTGGAACAGCGGCTCGCCCAGCGCGCCGGGTTCTTTGGTGCGGTCCAAAACGGCCACTTTTTTGACCGTGTTCGGAATCACGCGGATAAAATCGGCAATGGAGAAAGGGCGGAACAGTTTGACTTTCAGCACGCCCACTTTTTGGCCTTTCATGGCTTCGGCGGCGATTTGCGCCACGTCCGCTCCCGAACCCATAACCACGACCAGTCTTTCCGCATCGGCGTCGCCGACGTATTGGAACAGGTCGTACTTGCGGCCGGTCATTTTTTCAAAGGCGGCCATTTCTTCTTTTACGATGCCGGGCACGGCGTTGTAAAATTTGTTTACGGCTTCGCGGGACTGAAAGTACACGTCCGGGTTGGCCGCGGTGCCGCGCACGGTGGGGTGCTCGGGGTTGAGGCCGCGGGCTTTGTGCGCCGCGATGGCTTTTTCGTCCAGCATGGAGGCCATTTGTTCTTTGGTCAGGGGTTCCACCATATTCAGCTCGTGGCTGGTGCGGAAACCGTCAAAGAAATGCACAAAGGGCACGCGGGCTTTTAACGTGGAGGCCTGCGCGATTAAGGCCATATCCATGGCTTCCTGCGGATTGTCCGAGCACAGCATGGCCCAGCCGGTTTGGCGGACGGACATCACGTCGGAATGATCGCCGAAAATGGACAGCGCCGTGGTGGCAATGGCGCGGGCGGACACGTGAAATACGGTCGGAGTCAATTCACCCGCTATTTTATACATATTCGGGATCATCAACAACAACCCTTGAGAAGCGGTAAAAGTGGTGGTCAGCGCACCGGCGGTCAAAGAACCGTGTACCGCGCCGGAGGCGCCGCCTTCGGATTGCATTTCCGTTACAACGGGTACATTGCCCCAGATATTGGTTTCGCCTTTGGCGCTTTTGGCGTCGCAGATTTCACCCATTGTGGAAGACGGCGTAATGGGGTAAATCGCGATGACTTCGTTGGTGGCGTGCGCGACGTGGGATACCGCCGCGTTGCCGTCCATAGCGACTAGTTTGGCCATAGAGTAAATCTCCTTTTTGGTAATGTAAAACGAGTTTTCCGCCCGATTGACGGGCGGCCGGTTAAACAGGGTGCCGTATAAGTAAGCGGGGACGGGTATTTAACTACCTCTATATTGTATAACTTTAATTCCGCGCGCGCAAATACGCGCGCGTAGAGGATAAAAGGCCGGGAATTTATGGTATTATCTAAGTGTCAGCTGTCTTCATGCAAGGAGGGAATATGAAAGTTAACCGGAAATTATTATCCCTGTTTAGTTTGTTCATATTGCTTTGCGCGACGGGGCCGGTTGCCTTTGCTGCGGCAGGGGACACCTCCCAAGAAGCATCCGCGGTGTACTTTACGAAAGATACATCTGAGAAGGCATTGAAGAAAATTTATAAAAAGGCGCTTGCGTCCCGTCCCGGGAAAACGGCGTTTAAGGAATACAGGCCGGATGATTATTACTGGACCGACGAAATGGCCGAAGAAGATATAGCTGCGGAAACGGAACCGGTTTATGCCGCATGGTTGTCCGTGCTGCAGGATAAAGGGGCCGAACGGTTGTTTTCTTGGCTTCCTTTGCCTGGAAAAGAGCCGGCCGTCTGGCATGATTTTCCTTATTCGGACTGCATGTGCTATGCACCGGACCGCTTTTTGTCCAGCAAGGAAACTGAGCGCTGCCAGCGGCTGCCGTGGTATCCCTCCGACCAGTGCCGCCGTATAGTGGGGACGCTGATGGGCTATGCGGAGCGTATTTTGGAGCCTGACACGCTGGTGTTGCTTTCCTATGTTTCCGCCCGCAAAGACGGGGAAGTCGTGCGCGGCGGTTCCCTGCAAAACATGATGGCGGACAATAGCCCCTATTCTACTGCGGACGGGGGAAAATTTTCCCCATTGGTGGAGATTTGGGCCGCGCGTTTGACCGCCGTGGATAAAAATACATTGTGTATCAATATCGTGGCAGAGGAGGACGATAACGGGGAGACTGTGCCGCTGGGGGTGGTGGCCTCTGCAGACTGTACGATGGCCGATCGGGCGGCCTGGGACGCGCTCAAACAGGCCGGCATACCGGTGCATATGGGCGCTATGGAGTTTTGGTTGTCCTGGTGGAAGGAAGGGGTGCAGACCAAAATGCCGGAATCCGTTTGGAATAAATATCCAAATGCCGGTTCTACCAAAAATACAAAGCGGGTAAAAGCCCTTTTGGCGGAACGCGCGGCGGATTCTTACCGTTTGATTCCGTTGGATTAAACGTATAAAACAGCCGCCCTCCGGGGCGGCTGTTTTGTGTGTGCTGCGGGATATTTGATACACTTAAACCATGAAAGACACCGCTTTTTACCGTTTTTTATGTGCTCACCGCCTACTGTGCGTCTGTTATGAAACGCTGCGCTGGTTGGGGGGAAAACTTTTCTTTTTTGTCCATACCCGCACGCCGGTGTGGTACCGTTTTGACAACAAATATCAAACGGGGAACCCCCCCCGCGAAAGCCTGCCTTTTGACGCACAATGGTACCGCATTGCCCGCCCGCTGCGCCGCCATGAGCATGTGTATTATAATTTTGACGCGGCTTTGGCCGCCAATCCCAATGTAAAGGGTCTGGCGCTTATTTTTTTTATGGGTATCGGGGATTATCTGTACACTACCCCGATGATAGAAGAACTGAAAAAGAAATATCCGCACCTGCCTTTTTACGGCTATGTCGGCGCGCAGTTTGACCGCAACAATTCCCCGCTGGTGGGCAAGCTGCTGCAAAGCAACCCCCATATAGAAAAAGTCTTTTATTTTAACGGGTACCGCCACCCGCTGATTTGGAAAAATTACAATTACGCAGACGCCTTCAAAAACATTCCCGAAGGTTTCCTGGCCGTGCCCGTATATTACGATTACAGCGTGCGCATGCCGCACCGTGTTAAAAGTTTATTTGAAACATTCGGCCTGCCCGTGCCGGCGGACGTGCCCGCGCCCGTGATGTATTTTCCCAAAGACCCCGCCCCCGTGGTGGCGGAGCATTTGGCGGATATTTCCCGCCGCGCCGCAGGCAAAAAAGGCATCGTATTCTTGCAGTTGGACTCGCGCGGGTCCAATTATGTGTATCCGCATATTAAAACGCTGGCCGAAATGTTAATGGCGGAAGGGTATTTTGTCATGAGCGTAACTAAGGGCGGCCCGACGGACAGCCTCGCTTATTGTGAAATAGATATCAAAAAATTTACCATTAATGAAACCTGGCATTTACTGTCTTTGCTCAAAGAAAAATTCCCGCTGTATGTGATAGCGGTTAATTCCGTGTTTTGGGCCGCTTCGGCGGGCTTGGGACTGCCGAACCTGGGTCTGCAGCATTGGATAGACAAAAAAGTGCACAATCTGTGGTACCCTAATATTGAGGTGGTGACGGATTATATCTATCCGCTTTTACCGCGCGAAAAACAAATCATGGCACCGCCGCAGAGTTACACCCGCCACAACAAAAAAATCATAGATTACAAGCCCGACTGGATTGTAAAGTGGTTTAAAGAAAAGTTCGGACGGTAATTTTTCACTTTTCATACACCCGCCGCTTTTGTGTTGTGGCGGGTGTTTTTTGTCATTTTTTATAGAGGGGTCTTGCGCCGTTTTTTTTTTTTGATACACTTTTTTCACCCGGGAAGGAAAAGGAGGCTTTATGCAAAAACACGCCGGATTTACGCTAATAGAGCTGTTGGTGGTTGTTTTAATTATCGGTATACTGGCCGCTGTGGCTTTGCCGCAGTATACCGCCGCTGTAGAAAAAGCCCGTCTGACGGAAGTAATATCCACGATAAGTACAATAGATAAGGCCCGAAAGTTGAACGCCTTATCTGGTTATCGTGGAGGTCGCCTGTGGATGTTACAAGAGGCCATGGAGGCCTCCGGTCTGAGCCTTACGGGAGGAGAGTGGACCGGAGACCGTACATGGGTTACGCATAATTTCCAATATCATCTGGGTTCAACTGTATATACTGAACCGAGCTATGACGCTATGGGGGTGAGGAAAGCGGATGGGAACTCGGATTATAGTCTTTCTTTTATTTTTTATGTTGATGGTCCAGTACTCTATTCCTGTACGGCGACTACAAAATTAGGACAATCAGTATGTGCCAGTTTTGAAGGACTTTGGAAGAAATATAAATAATCCCAACATAGTCAAAGGTCCGGGTTAAACCGGGCCTTTAATTTATTGTCGGTTTTTGATCGTTTTTTCCGTAGAAGGCTTGCGCCGTTTTTTTTTTTTGATACACTTTTTTCACCCGGGAAGGAAAAAAGGAGGGCGTATGCAAAAACACGCCGGATTTACGCTAATAGAGTTGTTGGTGGTTGTTTTAATTATCGGTATACTGGCTGCCGTGGCCCTGCCGCAGTATGAACTTGCGGTGGAGAAAGCGCGTTATACGCAGTTAGTCCTGTTGGGCGATTCTATTACAAAGGCCCAAACGCTGTATTATTTGGCTAACGGTGTGCCTCCCGATTCTTTTTCGGAGTTGGATTTGCAATTTCCCCATGTTACTGAATCAGACACCAGTATTTTATTGGAAGACGGGGCCCGCTGCGTTTTGGAACACCGGGGGGAAGAAGCAGACTACACGCAGCGTTCTTGTTCCTGTTATACCCGTGCGAGGACGGAATACCGGCGTTTTCCGTATTTTCGTGGACAGCGGGAAGAAGCCTGGTGCGGGTTTGCCGAGGGGAATGCATTGGGGGAAAGATTATGCCGCTCATTAGGCACGGGGGAGTCTTTTGTCAGCGGGTCTGCCGGTTGGAGGTATTACCGTTTATAAGGGGGATATTTTCTCCCTGAGACAGGTTGTACGGAGGGCCCTATAAAATCCCGAAGCAGAAACCTCCGGAGTTTCTGCTTCGGCAACATCAGATGGTAAACATAAGGTTTATTTATATTCGTTGTAACTGACCATTTCTTCCAAATTTTTGCGCGGGCGCGGCTGCGGCGTTTCGGCCGGATAGCCCAGCGAAATCAGATGTTCCACTTTTTTGCCTTTGGGCAGTTTTAAAAACTTGGCGGCTTTTTCTCCGTTAAGCCAGCCTATCCAGCAGGTGCCCAGCCCCAGGTCGTGCGCGCGCAGTACCAGGTGCTCGCAGGCGATGCCCTGGTCCACTAGATAAAATTCTGTCCGTCGGAAAAAATTGCCTATGCGCGCGGTAAAATTGCCCGCGTCGGACACCACGGCAATAATTACCGGTGCGGCCGCGGCCCATTTGGTCATGGCGTATACGCCGCTGAAAGCTTCTTTGCAGAAAGCTTCTTTTATTTTCGGGTCGTCCAGCACCACAAAATGCCACGGCTGGGAATTGCAGGCCGACGGAGCCAAACGCGCCGCCTCCAGACAGGCGTTTATTTTTTCCCGCTCCACGGGTTTGTTTTCATATTTGCGCACGCTGCGGCGCTGCCTGATGGCTTGTTCCAATTCCATATTTTCTCCTGACGACAAAAGTATTCATTTTTATAGTAGCAAAAAAATATTTTGCCTGCCAGCGATGTTTTAGTGAAAAAAGACTTGTTTTTTGTGCGGGAAATTAATATATAATGTTTAAAAATCATTAAATTAATGTTTAATAATTAATTTGTTGGTATAAAACCGTTGTTTCCATCTTAATATCCCGGGGGGGACGGATGAGAGAGAAAGAACAGAGAAACGCCTGCCGGTGCGACGATAAAGCCGCCGGAGCCATGGCCGCCGCCAGCGTGGCGAAATATTTTAAAGAGAACGGTTGGAAAATCATTTCCTTTTTCCCCAACGCCGTTTGTCCCAACCGCGTTAAAAAAATGCTGCATTCTGAAGACGGCGGCGAAGGAAAAGAAGCCTCAAAATAAACCCGCGCACACGGCCCATAAAAACCCGTATCTGACCGCGCGGCTGAGCGCGGCCATTAGCACAAATAAACATAAATTGACGCGCAGCATGCCTGCGCACAGGGTAACCGCATCGCCTATAACAGGCATGCCCGCCAGCAGAAGCGTCAGTTTTCCGTGGCGTTCAAAAATTCGCGCGGCTTTGTCCAAATATTTTTGTTTGACGGGGAACCATTTTTTCTTTTCCAGTACGCCGATGTATCGGCCCGCATAATAATTAATCACTCCGCCCAGCACGCTGCCCGCCACGGCGGCGGCCAGCAGCAGCCATGCGCGGTACTGGCCCGCGGCAAACAGCGCCAGCAGCAAAACGTCCGTCTGCGGCGGGACAATGGTGGCCGATTCTACGGCCACAAAAAACAAAATAATCAATACGTGTATTTCCGCCATAATCTATAGGGTAAGTAAAAATACGGCAGCGTGTAAAGCGGAAAAATAATTTACTTCCCGTTCAAAGCGCGCGCAGGCCGCTTTGCATAATCATCCGGCGCAAAAAAGGCCGGTACAGAAAAGGGCATTTAAACAGTTTGCCCTGCAGTTTCAGGCGCAGGGGCAACGTCAGAAGATTATAGGTTTTTTCGGGCCGGGAGCTTTGCAGGGCGCGGGCCAGCAGGCGGGCTCCCGTCAACGCACTGCTGATGCCTTCCAAAGAGCTGGGGCTGACCCAGCCCGCCGCTTCTCCGGTTAAAAATACGCCGTTCCGGGCCGGAGCGTCCAGCTGGCCTGTCGCGGGCCGGAGCACCTGGCAGGCTTCGGTTTTTATCGGGCGGGAAAAATCAAATCCGTATGAGGCCAGTTTCTGTTTTTGGTTTTCAAAGTGTGCGCGGCTGTTTTGCACGGGGTACGCCCCGCCGAAAATCCAGTACCCGTCTTTGGACAAATACCAGGAATAACAGTCCGTATTTTGGCTGTCAAACACACAGCCGTAAGAAGGAGAGGGATTGCCGTTTTGAAACCACTGTTGCACCGCGGTATAGCGGCGGATGTGCCGCGCGGGGAAAAACGTTTGCCGCACCAGGGAGGAAGCCCCGTCCGCACCGACAATATAGCGGGCGGAAGCGGACAATGTTTTGTCTGTTCCTCTCCACTGTACGGTAAAACCGTCGTTTTCTTTTCGGTGAATATGCGTGCAGACGGCGTTTTCTTCCGTGCGGACGGAAGCGGGGATGAAAGAGCGCAGCCAGCGGTCAAATTTATGCCGGTCCATATTGATGTAAAAACGCTGGTATCGGCGGGAGAGACCGCTGTCCAAATCCAAAACGTTGACGGAGAAAATCTGCGGGTCGGCCAGCACGCCGTTGGGCAGGGTTAAATCAAAACGCGCCAGGGCTTTTTGCGCGTCCGGAGCCAATAATCCGCCGCAAGGCTTTTGGCCGGAAGTATCCGTTTTACGGTCCAGGGCCAGCACGCGCATATGCGGCGCCAGCAGCCGCGCCAGCGTAGCGCCTGCGGGGCCGAGCCCTACTATAATCACGTCATAATCTGTGTTCATTTGTGCTCCAGCGCCGCGCGCCACAGGGCCAGTTTTTCCGCGTAAGAACGCGCCGCATGGGCGGGACTGGTGGAAGGCAGGCGGTAAAATTTTTTATCCGGCGTGCCGAACGCGCGCTTGTAAAAGTTAAACGCCGCCGTACCGTTAAACAAAAGCGTGTGTATGGCGGGGTATCGGGCAAACAGCGCGGGGAAATCATGGGGGATTTGCTGCGTAATGCGGCTGTCCAAACTGCCTTCGCGCCGGCAGGCGGCCAGGCTGTCCCACAAGCCCAGGCCGTGTTTTAAAATGACGTTTAATTTGTCCTGGTAATCCGCGGGGGTGCGCCCATTTTCAAACACGTCAAAAATAATGCGCCAAAACTGGTTGTGTTTGTAAGCGTAATATTCTCCGGCCCGCAGGGAGGCCTGCCCGGGCATGCTGCCTATGATTAAAATATGGGTGCGGCCCGAAACGACGGGAGGGAAACTTTTCAGCATGTTTTGTCCTCCGTCAGTTTTTGGTACAGGGTGAAATCTTCCGGCAGGAAACAGACAAAATAGATGATGTCAAACGCGTTCGGGTGCGCCCCGACAAAGTGCCGGACGGCGGCAAACGCCGTTTGCGCGGCCTGCGCGCGCGGATAGCCGTATACGCCGGTGGATATGCATGGAAAGGCCACGGTTTTGGCGCCCTTTTCCCGCGCCAGTTTCAGGGAATTTGTATAACAGGCGGCCAGCAATTTTTCTTCCCCGTGCGTGCCGCCGCGCCACACGGGTCCGGGCGTATGGATGACCCATTTGGTGGGCAAATGAAACCCCGGCGTAATTTTGGCTTCTCCCGTTTCGCAGCCGCCCAAGGCGCGGCAGGCTTCCAGCAGGCGCAGCCCCGCGGCGCGGTGTATCGCTCCGTCTACCCCGCCTCCGCCCAACAATGTGCGGTTGGCTGCGTTGACGATGGCGTCCACTTTCAAAGAGGTGATATCCGTTTGCAGAGCAATGAGTTTTGTCATACTGCGGTCCGGTCTAATTTTAAAAAGCCACGTTATCCGGGTCTGCGCCCAGGTGTTTGCTTTCGTCCAGCGCGGCGATTTGCGCCATGTCCGCTTCGTCCAGCGTGAAGTCAAAAACGGAAATATTTTCTTTCATGCGCGAAGGATGGGCGGATTTAGGGATGGGAATGACTCCGCTCTGTATGTCCCAGCGCAGTACGATTTGCGACGGAGTTTTATTGTATTTGTCTGCCAGTTTCTGGATAAGGCCGGGTTTTAAGGCCTCCCCGCGCATGAGCGGGCTGTACGCCTGCAGTTTAATGCCCAACCGCTCACAGTAAGCCTTCAGCGTTTTTTGCTGGAAAAACGGGTGATATTCCACCTGGTTTACCATGGGGGTAATGTCCGTCTCCTGCAAAATTGCGTCCAGATGATGTTCTTTGAAGTTGGATACGCCGATGGCCTTGGCGCGGCCTTCTTCGTACAGGGTTTCCAGCGCCTGCCAAGTTTGTACGTTTTTATCTCCGGGCCAGTGAATGAGGTATAAATCCACATAATCGGTGCCGAGTTTCTGCAAAGATTCGTCAAACGCCTTTAAGGTTTCGTCATAGCCGTGGCGGTTGTTCCATACTTTGGTGCTGATGAATACGTCTTTGCGCGCCAGTCCTCTTTGGCGCAGCGCCTTGCCCACATATTCTTCCGTACCGTAATAAGCGGCGGTGTCCAGCAGACGGTAACCGGCGGCCAGGGCGGCTTTGAGGGTATGTACGGCCTCATGCGGGTCGTCCACCTTATACGTACCAAACCCGATAAGCGGTATTTCCTTTCCGTTTTTAAGCCGCGTGTATTGCATAAATCCCTCCTGGTGCCGGCTCCAGCATCGTGCAAATATCTTTTGTAGATTATATAATAAATGCGGAGGTCCCCATGACAAAACCCAAAGTATATTTTACCACCATGAGAACAAAACTGGGCGAAGGACTGCCCAGCAAACTCCAACGGCTGATTAAAGCCGCGGGCATTGAAAAAATTGATTTTAAAGACAAGTTCGTCGCCATCAAAATCCACTTCGGCGAACCGGGCAACCTGGCTTTCTTGCGGCCCAATTACGCCACCGCCGTGGCGGACGTGGTCAAACAGCTGGGCGGAAAACCGTTTTTGACAGACTGCAACACGCTGTATGTGGGCGGACGCAAGAATGCGCTGGACCACCTGGATTCAGCCGCTTATAACGGCTTTACGCACCAGACCACGGGCTGCCACGTAATTATTGCCGACGGGCTGAAAGGCACGGACGAAACGCTGGTGCCCGTCAAAGGCGGCCAGTACGTTAAAGAAGCCAAAATCGGCCACGCGCTGATGGACGCCGATATCGTGATTTCACTCAGTCACTTCAAAGGCCATGAATGCGCCGGTATGGGCGGAGCCATAAAAAATATCGGTATGGGCGGCGGTTCGCGCGCCGGCAAAATGGAAATGCACAGCGCGGGCAAACCGTATGTGCATACCGAAAAGTGCATCGGCTGCGGGGCCTGCGTACGCATTTGCGCCCATGACGCGCCGCACGTAAAAGACGGCAAGGCCGGCATTGACCACGCCAAATGCGTAGGCTGCGGCCGCTGTATCGGCGTGTGTCCCAAGGACGCCATCACGCCGCCGTTTGACGAATCCAATGACATTTTGAATAAAAAAATGGCCGAATATACCAAAGCCATTTTGGACGGACGGCCGCATTTCCACATCAGCCTGGCCATAGACATTTCTCCGTATTGCGACTGCCACGCCGAAAATGACGTGCCCATCGTGCCGGATATCGGTATGTTTGCTTCGTTTGACCCCGTTGCGCTGGACACCGCCTGCGGCGACGCGGTCAACCGTCAAAAAGCGATGCCCGGCAGTCTGCTGGCCGAGCGCGAACACACGCACGGCGACCATTTCACTGACCTAACTCCCGCCACCAACTGGCGCGTATGCGTGGAGCACGCGCAGGACATCGGCCTGGGCAGTATGGAATATGAACTGGTGGAAGTAAAATAATTCTTACATTCGGCGGCGGCTCTTTTGCGGGCCGCCGCGTTTTTATGTATATACTGGAAGATATTTTAGATACGCTGTCTGCGCGCATGCAGGACGCTCCCGTTCCGCTCATTACGGCGGTGGACGGCCGTTGCGCCGCGGGCAAAACCACGCTGGCCGCCCGCCTGGGCCAAGCGCTGGGCGCGCCGGTGTTTCATATGGATGATTTTTACCTGCCTTTTGCGCGCCGTACACCGCAACGTTTGGCGCAGCCCGGCGGGCATATGGACGGTGAACGGCTGGAAGCGGAAGTTTTACGTCCCGCCGCAGAGGGGAAAGAAGTAATATACCGCCCGTATGATGCGCATACGGACAACTGGAGCGCGGAAAAGATTATTGCCCCGCAGAAAATCTATATTGTGGAAGGAACCTACTGCCTGTTGCCTGCGCTGGACGGGTATTACGGATATAAGATTTTTTTAACATTGGACGAACACGCCCAGCGCACCCGTCTTTTGGCACGGGAGGGAGAAGAAAAACTGCAAATGTTTTTGTCCCGCTGGATTCCCGCTGAAGAAAAATATTTCTCCGCCTGTTCCGTGCGCCAGCGCGCCGATGCGGCTTTTGACACGTCGGACAATTAATCAGCCGCGCTTTTTAAGCAGTTCTTCCACAATACCCGCCGCGCTGGCCACTTTTTCGGGGCAGGGGCGCACTTTGTAATATTGTGCGGTGCGTTTGTCCGGCTCCGGCCCCTGCGGGCCCGTCAGGCCCAGAAGCTCGCGGCAGATGATGGAGCCGTTTTCTTTTTTAAACTTTTCCGCCAGTTCCTGTATGAGGGCATAATGTGCGGTTTTGGCGGCATGGTCTTTTGGGTCCGTCGGGCCGTATTTTAAGCCCGCTATCATAAACATCGCGCTGACCGCGCCGCATACTTCGCGCAGGCGGCCCATGCCGCCGCCGAAAGACGAGCCCAGTTTGGCCAGGGTATCCTCGTCCAAATTCAATTCATCGGCAAACGCCAGCAGCACGGCCTGTGCGCAGCCGTATCCGCTTTTAAACAAAGAGGCGGCTTTTTCTTCTTTATTCATGTATATATTATATCCTTTGCTCCGCCATGCGGGCAAAGTGTTACAATAAAAGGATGAAAGCGATTATCGTAACCATAGGCGACGAGATTTTGCTCGGCCAAATTTTAGACACCAACTCCCGCTATGCCGCGTCAGCTCTGGCTCAGTTGGGCATAGAGACGGTCAAAATGCTGTCCGTTTCCGACAAACCTGCCGAAATACGCGCGGCGGCGGATACGGCTTTGAAAGAGGCGGATATGGCCATTTTTACCGGCGGTCTGGGCCCGACCAAAGACGATTTGACCAAAAAGACATTGGCCGATTATTTCGGCACGCGGCTGGTGTTTCATGAGCAGGCTTATAAATGGGTGGAAGAATTTGTGTCCCATTATCCCAACGGGCATATGAACGAGTACAATAAAAACCAGGCCCTGCTGCCCGAAAAATGCACGCTGCTGCGCAACCGCAAGGGGACGGCCTGCGGGATGTGGTTTGAGCGGGACGGCAAGGTGCTGGTGTCTTTGCCCGGGGTGCCGTTTGAAGCGGAATATTTAATCAAAGAAGAAGTGCTTCCGCGGCTGGAAAAACGCCTGGCGGGGGATTTGCTGAAATACAAAATGCTGACGGTATACGACGTGCCGGAATCGGATTTGGCCATGAGCCTGCGCGCGTTTGAGGACAGCCTGCCCAAAGGCGTTGCGCTGGCTTATTTGCCTTCGCCCGGGTTTGTGCGCCTGCGGCTGACCGCCAAAGGGGCGGCGGTGCAGCAGCTGGACGCGTGTTGGGCCGCGCTGACGGCGGCGTTGCAGGGCAAACGCTTTACGCCCGCCGAAAGCGGCGCGCCGGAGGAGGCGTTTGCGCGGGAAATTGCCGCGCTGGGCGTAACGGTGGCGGCGGCGGAAAGCTGCACCGGCGGAAATGTGGCGCATTTGATTACGGCGGTACCGGGTTCGTCGCGCTATTTTTTAGGCGGCGTGGTGTCTTATGCCAATAACGTCAAAGTGCGTACGCTGGGCGTGCGTGCGGAAGATTTGCAGAAATACGGTGCCGTCAGTGAGCCCGTGGCCCTGCAAATGGCGCAGGGCGTGCGAGAACTGACGGGGGCGGACTTTGCCGTATCCACCACCGGCGTGGCGGGGCCGGACGGCGGCACGCCGCAAAAGCCCGTCGGTACCGTATGGATAGCCGTGGCGGGGCCGAAAGGAGCGCGGGCGCAGCAGTTTCATTTTTCCGCCACGCGCGAGCGCAATATTGCCAAAGCGTCCGTCAAAGCGTTGGAGCTGTTGTTGGCCGCGGCCAAAGGCTGTTTAAACGAAACGGATTTTGACAGAATATATTAACAGGGAGAATAACGTAATATGAAAATTCAAAGTTTGTCTGTTGTCGTACCCAATCAAAAATGTATCAATAATTGTGCCTTTTGCGTGTCCAAAATGCATACGGAAGACTATACAAACCAGAAAGAGGGCAATGATCGGTTTTATGATTTATATGAGAGGGATTACGTGAAAAGATTGGAATTTGCCAGGGATAATGGCTGCAATACTGTTGTGCTGACGGGCAACAGCGAGCCACAGCAAAACAGGGGGTTCCTAAAAATTTTTGGCACACTGAACAACCACCTTTCTAAACCCTTTCGAAAGATAGACATTCAGACTACGGGGGCATTACTGGACGACGAATATTTGCGCTTTTTGCGCAACCATGTCGGAGTGAACACAATCGCTTTGTCTATGTCGGATATGTTCAATGATGAGAACAATGCCAAAATTAACGGCACTCCGGAACATTTGATCGTGAACATAGGACATTTATGTAGCGAGATCAAACGGTATGATTTCAACCTTCGTTTGTCCCTGAACTTAACAGACGTCTATAACAACAAAACCGCAGAAGAGATTTTCCGTCGTGCTAAAGAGTTGGGTGCGGACCAACTGACCTTCCGGGAGCTTTATTCTTCCGGTCTGGGTACGCCGCAGGATGAATGGATAGAGCAGCATGCGATTTGCGCACAGAAGTTGGAAGAAATTAAACAATTCATCCGTCAAAACGGTCGTCCTCTGCGGATTATGGAATACGGGCAGACATTGTATTCCGTGCAGGAAATGTCCGTGATTGTGGATGATGACTGTATGTCCACCGCTTTAAAAGAGGATATTAAATATTTGATTTTAAGGCCGGATTGCAAACTGTATTGCAATTGGGATGACAAAGGGAGTTTGGTGTTTTAGTTAAGGCCCTATTTGTTTTTAAGAGCGAAAACCCCCGAGACAGTTCGGGGGTTTATATTTGGAAAACTTCGGATCAGGCGGAAAATCTTTATTTCCCAAAGAAATAAAACAGCCGGCTCCGATGCAGAGCCGGCCTCCATTCACACAGGAAGAGACACGCATGAGGATCTTCCGTATATATAACACGGTTTTAATGTGCTTTATTGCAAAAATATTTCAAAATCGTTTGTTGCAAATTTGCAGATTTTAATTGTTTGTATAGGCAGATGAAGTTAGGTTTTAATGTTTTTCTAATTAAAAATAATAAGAATATATGGAAAAATAATATATAATGCTTTTAACTCATTTACAGTTTGCATTTGAAGTTTTTAGGAGAAAATTATGGAACAAAAACAGACATTCCCTTACAGACTGGGTATTGATTTGGGCACGTCCTCCATCGGTGTGGCTTTGTATTCTTTGCAGGAAGACGGGAAAATCAATAAACTGGAACATTTGGACAGTTATATCTTTGGCGAACCTGTCGCGCCCAAAGAAATGGTTACGTTAAATACGGCGCGTCGCAGCGCACGCCTGATACGCAAGCAAATACAGCGCAAAGCGGCCCGTTTGAAAAAAATAGCCTATATTGCGGCTTCGTTGGGCGTTTCGGCGCAGGATTTGCGCGCCAATAAAGATGACGTACACGCCCTGCGCGCCCATGCTTTAGAGCAAGAGCTTTCTTTGGTGCAATTGATAAAAGTGTTTTCCCATTTGGTCAAAAACAGAGGTTATAAAGGTACGTTGGAAGACGGTACTGTCGGTAAAAAATTAACGCAAACTCAGGACTTGCTGCAGGATAACAAAACCCTGGGCCAGTTGCTTTGGGAACGCAAAACCGCCGCCCAGGGGCAGCCCTGGCGCAAAGTGGAAGAGGACGGCACGTTTATTTATCGCAGTGCCGTAGAAGAAGAATTTGAACGCATTTGGCAGACGCAAAGCAAATACCATGCGGAGCTGAACCGAAATTATGCGGTCGGTTATGAAAATATGTTTCCGGATTTCCCCGGGAAAAAGGAAATTACGTTAAAAGAAGCGTTCCATTCCGCCTTGTTTTATCAGCGGCCGATTAAGTGGGAGCTGGAAACCGTGGGGACCTGCAGTATTTATCCGCAGGAGAAGCGGGCGGCGCTGAGCCAGCCGGCGTATCAGAATTACCGTTTGGCAAAGACAATCGCCAACCTGCGCATTTATAACAGGGAAGGCAAAGAAGAATATCCGCTGACGCTGGCCCAAAAAACGCGCTTGTATCATCATGTGCAAACCGCGTATGAAGAATACACCAAAGAATCGGCTAAGTTCAGTTTTGCCAAAATTTACGCTTTGTTGGGATTGGGCGCGGACGAACGGTTTACCATAGACCGGGGGCGCTCGGCAGATGACGGTCTGAAGGGTAACACAACGGCCGCTGCTTTTTACCAAGCCGGAGTGTTAAATGACTGGAGCAATTTGGACGATAAAGCCCAGGAGTTGGTGTGCGAATTTTTGGCTAATATTACCACCTATAGCGATATAGAAGACAATAATACTTCTTATATTGAAAAGAAATTTACGGAGCTGACGGCCAATATAAAGGCTGAAGCGGCGCAGTCCAAAGCCGCTTTGGAATTTATATTGCGTCTGCGGGAGAAACAGTTCTTTTCCAAGCATACTGATTTTCAACTGGAACAGGGGCGCGCTTCTTTCAGCGTGCCGGCTTTGCAACAGGTTACGGAAGGGTTGCTGCAAGGGGGAGAAGAAACAGAAATTATAACCTCATTATCTGGACAAAACCAGGCGCCTGCTAAAGGGAAACTGCGTTCCGCGGCCAAAATCTTGCATCAGGAAGCGATCAATGATCCCGTTATCAGCAAGGCTTTAACGCAGTTTCACAAGGTACTGAGTTATGTGGTTAAAAAATACGGCCAGCCTGCGGAAGTGGTGGTGGAACTGTCCCGCGAGATAAAAAATTCCCTGCGCAGGCGGCAGTTCTTAGAAGGCCAGAACCGGGCGGCCGCCAAAGAACGTCTGGAAGCCGTTAAAGAGCTTCAGGCGCATCATATTCGCGTTACAGGGCGCAATATTGAAAAGTATCTTTTGTGGCAGGAACAGGATAAAACCTGTCCGTACAGCGGCAAAGTGATTTCCATGGCGCAGGCTTTTGACGAAAAGCAAACCCAGGTGGACCATATTATTCCCCAACGCGGGGAAATCGGCGGACCCAATGTGTTTGAAAACAAAGTTTTGGCTTTTACCCAGGAAAACAAAGACAAAAGCAACCGTCTGCCGTATGAATGGAAATTTAAAGAGGACATAGACAGCTATCTTTCCTGGCAAAAAGAAAATAAAGCCAAAAAGAAAAAAGGGAAAGATGTGACGGCTTTTGGCCAACATAGTCCTTTAATCAATTTTGTTTCTCACCTTTGGGGGTTGTATGCCAAGGAAAAACGCGGCTATTATTCCCAACGTGAACGCAAACAAAAACCAACGCAAAAAGGTGCGCGCATTCTGCGCAAAATCAATAATTTGCTCAGCACCCCTGCCCAAATAAGAAGAGATTTCTCCAACCGCCAAAATCAACAGACGGCCTGGATAGGCAAAGTGGTGCTGGCGTGGTGTGAAGATGTTTGTCCGAAGGTTAGCCCTTCTTTCGGCGCGTTGACGGCCTATTTGCGCAGACAGCTGCATTTTGACCGGATATTGCCTTCCATTCGCCTGCAGGAAGGAAAAACGCTGTTTGATAAAGACGACAAACCAATAGACGGGGAAAAATGGAAAGAACTCTTCGCCTCTCCGCGCCTGGGTTGGGAACAGGCACGTGCGCTGAAAGAAGATTTTGAAAAATATTGCGCCGAACAACCGCAGAAGACCAATACCGCAAGTGACCGGAAGGAATTGTTTGAGTCTTTCTGTGCGGAAATGCGCGCCGGAATGCAGTTTAACAAACGCTGCGACCATCGCCATCATGCCGTGGACGCGGCCGTTATCGGCCTGTGCAGCCGGTCCGTATTGAAGAAAGCGGCGGACCACCATGCACAATATGGTACGTTGCAGTTGATCCCGGGCTTGGATAAAGACGGAAACAGAGATTGCGGTAAAGATATTGCCGGCTTTACGCTGGAAGAGATTCCCCAGTATGCCCAAATTAAAAAAGAAGTCCAAAATAGGCTTTATGAGTATGTTGTATGGCATAAGCCGGATCATTTCCCCAGCGGGAAATTATTTGATGAGACGGCTTACCGTGCCGTTATGAAAGACGGGACGGAACGCTTTGTGAAACGGGCTTCTTTGGACAGCTTTTTAAAACCCACACCGGAGAAGACCGTTAAAAATATAGAGCTTTTGGTGTTTGGTGATACGCTGAAACGGGAAATTATCCGTCAATTTAAAGAGCGTTTGGCCCAGGGCCTTGGCCAGGAGGAAGCCCTCTGCGGAAGCAAGGATAATCCCGCCGACGGTATTATCTACCGCGGACATAAACTGAAAAAAGTGAAATATATGTATTTAACCGGGCGCGGAATACGCAGTTTTGACAATAATGCGGATAAAAAATTATCCTCAACGGATAAAATGGGCCGCATACATGAAAAGGCCTATCAGAATTCTGGCTATGCCTGTATGGATTTTGACGCTAAGACAGGCAAACGGAAAGACTTAATTCCGTTGTGGAAATATGATATCCAACGTCAAATTCCTCTTGGCGTTATACGCATTTTTATAGGAGATATACTGTACAACACACAGGATAAAAAATTTTATAAGGTGCAAAGATTTAGTGCACAGGTCGGGTTATTCTTGCGTGAAACAACGGAGGTACAGCCTGCGGATGTGGGTGCCTCCAATATCAAAAATTACAAACTGGTATCCAGCCGCGCTGATATCGGAAAAATAAAAGAGGAAAATGCCTAACCAACATATAATCAGCATAGAGCGGGAAGCCCGTTTGTCCGTAGATACGGGGCGCCTAAAAATCTTCTTTCCTCCGAAAGAAGAAACGCATTATATCGCGCTGATGGATATAGCGGTGTTGTTGTTGGCGCATGGACAAATCAGCTTGTCTATGAGCGTGTTGCGGGAATTGGCGCAGAATGGAGCTGTGGTGCTGACCACTGATGAAAAGTTTATGCCGTGCGCCCTGAGCTTGCCGTTGGCGGCGAATATAGACGGAGCTCGGCGCCCGCATCTGCAAAGCAAATACGGCGCGGACCAAAACGGCATATGGTGGGCTCAGTTGGTACAGACCAAAATTGCCGGCCAGGCCGCCACGGCCCTGCATTTTGATCCGGTGCTGGGAGGAAAGCTCCGACAAATTTCGGAGCATATATCTCCAGGGGATAAAGAATGCAGGGAAGCGCAGGCCGCTCAACACTACTGGCCTGCATTTTTCAAAAGTTTAGGACTGAGCAGCTGTATTCGTGAGAAACAGGGAGCGTCTGACCCGGTAAATATCTCGTTAAATTATGCGTATGCCGTCCTGCGTGCAACGGTGTCCCGGGCTTTGGCCAGCGCCGGCTTGTGTTTGAATTTGGGATTGGGGCATTGCCGTAAAGATAATCCTTTTAATTTGGCCGATGATTTTATAGAACCCTTCCGCTATATTGCGGATGAAGCGGTATGGGGGGTGTTTTCCCAAACGCAGGCAGACTCTTTTACGCCGGAAATTAAAAAACAAATTTTACGTGCCGTTTTACAAAGCCAGGTCGGCATAGCGGGACGTTCATACCGGTTGTTTCACGCCGTCGATTATGCCGTGAATAGTTTTTGTATTTCTTTAGAAGACCCGCGGAGAAAACTGCAGCTGCCGCATATGCCGCTCATACCGGGGAAGAAAGCCAACCCTTCGCTTTTTCCGCCGGTTCAATATGAATATGAAACCGAATAGCTGGCGCATTATGTGGGTGATGGCCGTGTTTGATTTGCCGACTCAGACCAAAATCCAGCGTAAGCGTTACGCCGGGTTTCGTAAGTTGCTGTTGCAACATGGTTTTACCATGATGCAGTTTTCCGTCTATCTGCGTAATATGCCCACGATACACGCCGCCCAAGCCTTGGTCAAAAGAATCGGTCCGCATACCCCGCCGCAGGGAAAATGTGCTTTTGTACTGATTACCGACAAACAATATGGCATGACCAAAAACTTTTATGGTCCTGCTCCCGCGCAACAAAAAATCCCCAAAAAGTATGAGCAACTCATACTTTTTGAGGATTTATAAAACGAATAGAAATGGAGATAAACTCCTTTGCGGGTTTTTAAACCCTTGTTACCTAAGTTGAGGCACAAATAAGAATAAGGTTTTCTGTAATTATTCTAGCAAAAATATTTATTTTTTCGCAACTTTTTTTTGTTTATAATATTTTACCTTATTCTTCGGTGCCTAATAGGAACAACGAATACGCCGCCCCCGTAAAATACTTTAATATTTTACCTTATTCTTCGGTGCCTAATAGGAACAAGTGGCTGTTCGCCGATATGAGCGAGCTCAATATTTTACCTTATTCTTCGGTGCCTAATAGGAACCCTGCCAGCAATCAGCTGACCGCTGGACACAATATTTTACCTTATTCTTCGGTGCCTAATAGGAACGTAAAGCGCTTGCAAAAAGCGTGGGTTTTTAATATTTTACCTTATTCTTCGGTGCCTAATAGGAACCGGCAACGTTACCGCTTCGTCGGCGATGTCAATATTTTACCTTATTCTTCGGTGCCTAATAGGAACCAGTAATGTGTATGGGTATTATTCAAATGAAATATTTTACCTTATTCTTCGGTGCCTAATAGGAACGGCGACGGAATTTGACCGTTGAAGAAATTAAATATTTTACCTTATTCTTCGGTGCCTAATAGGAACCGTAACGGACAAATCCCCGTTAATGCTAACAATATTTTACCTTATTCTTCGGTGCCTAATAGGAACAAAAAATTACGGACGCGCCGCGGCCCAGACAATATTTTACCTTATTCTTCGGTGCCTAATAGGAACTGATTAACAGCACGTATAAGGATAATCCGTTAATATTTTACCTTATTCTTCGGTGCCTAATAGGAACTTCAAGGTATGAAGGAATTGTCATACAATCAATATTTTACCTTATTCTTCGGTGCCTAATAGGAACATAAACGGATTTAACTATGGCAAACGAAAAAATATTTTACCTTATTCTTCGGTGCCTAATAGGAACTGGAGCAATGGAACTCCGACCACTCCAATAAATATTTTACCTTATTCTTCGGTGCCTAATAGGAACAAGCGACGGGAGTTATCGGGCGGCGACGGAAATATTTTACCTTATTCTTCGGTGCCTAATAGGAACGATTTGTGCCACGGCTGCTTTCACAAACAAAATATTTTACCTTATTCTTCGGTGCCTAATAGGAACTATCTATTCGGAACTGCCCAACATTATAACAATATTTTACCTTATTCTTCGGTGCCTAATAGGAACAAAACCCACATAGCACGCCGTTCTATTTGCAATATTTTACCTTATTCTTCGGTGCCTAATAGGAACGTCGTGGGTGCGATAGTTCAGCGCGTCAAAAATATTTTACCTTATTCTTCGGTGCCTAATAGGAACCTTGCTTTGCGGGTAAATCAGGCGGCTGTTAATATTTTACCTTATTCTTCGGTGCCTAATAGGAACCTTCAGACCGGTGCATTGCATCGTCTTATAAATATTTTACCTTATTCTTCGGTGCCTAATAGGAACATTGACTCTGAAGGCGAAATCATTGCCGGAAATATTTTACCTTATTCTTCGGTGCCTAATAGGAACTGCAATTTAATTATCGCCATTTAGAAAACCAATATTTTACCTTATTCTTCGGTGCCTAATAGGAACTGCCCCGTTGCCGGATTTTTAAATTTTTCAAATATTTTACCTTATTCTTCGGTGCCTAATAGGAACCGCCCCCGTGGGTTGCCGCCCGTAGTGTGGAATATTTTACCTTATTCTTCGGTGCCTAATAGGAACCACGAAAAACGACGCGTCAGGCTGGTACGTAATATTTTACCTTATTCTTCGGTGCCTAATAGGAACAAGTGCTATAATGAGTTCTTCAGAGACCAGAATATTTTACCTTATTCTTCGGTGCCTAATAGGAACGATGGCGCGCCTGTTCTCCGACGCTTTCAAAATATTTTACCTTATTCTTCGGTGCCTAATAGGAACTGCGAATTTGCCGCAAGTGTTGGCTTTTTGAATATTTTACCTTATTCTTCGGTGCCTAATAGGAACAACAAAAACAATCTGGCGTGGAACTCAATCAATATTTTACCTTATTCTTCGGTGCCTAATAGGAACTGGCACTTACCTGCGCTTCTTCAAATTTTTAATATTTTACCTTATTCTTCGGTGCCTAATAGGAACGTAGGAAGCGACAGCGCACCTGTTGGTATTAATATTTTACCTTATTCTTCGGTGCCTAATAGGAACTTTCCAATAACAGGTGCGCTGTCGCTCCCCAATATTTTACCTTATTCTTCGGTGCCTAATAGGAACTGCATCGCACAAGGGGCATTTGCTTTCGGGAATATTTTACCTTATTCTTCGGTGCCTAATAGGAACCTCTGTTTTCTTTCTCTCTCCACTTCTTCCAATATTTTACCTTATTCTTCGGTGCCTAATAGGAACTATTCCTTGTGTGCCGCTTACACTTTCTCCAATATTTTACCTTATTCTTCGGTGCCTAATAGGAACTCCTAAATTTGGGGGGCGGTGAGGTTGTCCAATATTTTACCTTATTCTTCGGTGCCTAATAGGAACATTAGCCAGTTGTTGCTCTTTGAACTGTGCAATATTTTACCTTATTCTTCGGTGCCTAATAGGAACTTTAAAGACCCCGAACAATGCACCGGGCTGAATATTTTACCTTATTCTTCGGTGCCTAATAGGAACTGCTGTCCGGTCCGTGTCGTCGGTGTATTCAATATTTTACCTTATTCTTCGGTGCCTAATAGGAACTTTCGCACCGTTGCGGCCCTTGTACATACAAATATTTTACCTTATTCTTCGGTGCCTAATAGGAACCAAATTATGCTTATATTTTAAGCAAAATATAATATTTTACCTTATTCTTCGGTGCCTAATAGGAACACGAACGCGAAGTGCCTGTATCCCGTCGCTAATATTTTACCTTATTCTTCGGTGCCTAATAGGAACTATACCTACAAGTTGCTGGACTGGGCCAAAAATATTTTACCTTATTCTTCGGTGCCTAATAGGAACTTGGGGTACATAGCAGGCAGCCACTTGCAAAATATTTTACCTTATTCTTCGGTGCCTAATAGGAACATTATTGTGGGGGTTATGTTTTTCCTTATGAATATTTTACCTTATTCTTCGGTGCCTAATAGGAACTGGCGGTCAGCTTGACCACCGTAGACACCAAATATTTTACCTTATTCTTCGGTGCCTAATAGGAACTAATACGAAGAAGGATGCGTCAGGTTGGTAAATATTTTACCTTATTCTTCGGTGCCTAATAGGAACAGGGCGTCTGCCCCGAGCTCTGCTGAACAGAATATTTTACCTTATTCTTCGGTGCCTAATAGGAACGTAAAAGTTCATGGATATTTCATTATGAATAATATTTTACCTTATTCTTCGGTGCCTAATAGGAACTTCCAAACAAAAGTAAAAATATTTCGTTTAAATATTTTACCTTATTCTTCGGTGCCTAATAGGAACAAGATTGTTAATGACTGGTATACGCCGGAAAATATTTTACCTTATTCTTCGGTACCTAATAGGAACAAAACTATGACGCGGACAATATAACCTGCGAATATTTTTACCTTATTTCTCGCTATCTCCTCTGAATTCAATATTCTATTTTATTCTTGGTCGCTAACAACAGTTTTAATTGTAGAAAAGAAATGGAAAAATTACAAATTCCAGGGGGACTTGCATCGGTGATTTTGAATAGGGAGTGAATTGTGGAAATCATAAATAAATTTTTAGTAAAGCGAATAGAGACCCTTAATTAAACCTATGAAAAAAGCTTTTGTTTTTTTGTCGGCAGGCCTTTTCCCGGCCTTTGTCATATGCCATTTAAAAAGTGTCTTTAGAAATAATAGATGAGAAGATAGAAAAATTTGGAAAATTTATAGCCTGTGATTTTTCTCTCACAAAAAAGCCTCGCTTTTAGCGAGGCCTTAAATATGGACCGGACAGGACTCGAACCTGTGACCTCCTGCGTGTAAAGCAGGCGCTCTACCAACTAAGCTACCGATCCTAAATCTATTATTATTTTAGCAAATAAACACCCTGTACTCCAAATGCTTATTCTTCTACTTTAGGCGTAGTGCGGGCCCATTCCTCAGCTTCCGCCCCCCAGTTGTCTTTTACTTCTTGAGGCATTTTGTATAAAAGTGAAACGCATTTGGCGGTCACGGTGCCGTCTGGAAGTAAAATTTCACCTTCCACCTGAGCCCGCCCCGCGCCGTTTTTCAGTACTCGGCCCACGGCTTTGAGCGGGGTATGGGTTGGGGTGACCTTTTTATAAACGACTTCCATTTTCAGTGTAACCATCAGGCGGTTAAAATCATTGGACAACAGTACGGCGCGGCCGGAGGTTTCGTCCAGAATGGTGGCCACAATGCCTCCGTGCACCACGCCCGGATAAGAGCAATAATCGTCTCCCAGCGTAAAAGAAGCTTCCACCTGGTTTTCCTCATAGTTGTTGTACCATTCCATATGCAGGCCCAGCGGGTTTTCCCGTCCGCAGGCAAAACATTTCAGCGACGTCGGCTGGCGTAATTTTTTCATAAATGCTCCTTTTTTTCATTATACTTTTTCTCCAACGCGTCGTCTTTTGAGTTTTTGCTACACTGTATATATGCCACAGGAAAAAGAATTTAAGTGGGACGCCTCCGCGCGCGGTGCTTTTGCCTGTTTTGTGCGTGTTTTGCGGGAAACGGTTTCGGAAATTTCCGCTTCGCAGGATTTATCCATAACAGACAGGTATTTGGATAATGCGCGGGGGGATTTGTCCTCCCAAAAAATTGCCCTGCGCATTCGTCGCCAAGGATGTCGCTATGAGGCCACATTCAAAACGCGCACGGCCTTAAAAAACGGTTTGGCCTGCCGGAAAGAAGTAACCAAGCCATTGCCGAACGTGCGTAGTTTTGCAGCGGCTTTGCGCGCCTTGGAAAATCTACAGTCTTGGGAGGGCATGGCTTTAAATGGGTTGCGTGTGCGTTTTACGCTGCGCAATCGTCGGCGTATCTACAGGGTGCGTTACGGCGCTGTGCAATGCGAGGCCGCTTTAGACCGGTATGTAATTGAGGCGGCAGGCAAACGTTTGGCCCGCCGGGAAATAGAACTGGAGCTGAAAAGCGGCCCCGAAAAAGATTTTATGTGTTTACTTCGGACGTTAAATGAAAAATCCACTCTGTCTCCTGTACGGATTTCCAAGGTGGCCTGCGCAGAAAACTTGTTGCGCTTATAAAATTAGCTCTGACTAACTTTTTGTATGCGCGTTTAAAACGCGCATTTTTTATGCATAATTAAAAAATTGTCAATAATTTTTTTGAAAAAATATAAAAAATTTATTTTTATTTCCGGAAGGTATATTTTGAAAGGAATTAAAAATTCTCTCCGACGGTACAAACGCCCGCGTACGGGGCTGAAGAAATAAAAAATGGGGCTTGATTTTTTCAAAAAAATTATTTTTAGACGGAGAAATGTTGATTTTTAAAAAATTTTGTGGTATTATTTTTATGAGGTTAAAACTAATTATCCTAGGAGAACCAAATGCCTGTTAAGAAAACCGTGAAAAAAACCGCCGCTAAAAAACCGGCGAAAAAAGTGGCCGTAAAAAAGGCCGCCGTAAAGAAACCGGCGAAAAAGGCCTGCGCCAAAAAAGCGTGTGCCAAAAAAGCCTGCGCCAAAAAAACGACGAAAAAAGTGGCCGTGAAAAAAGCTGCCGCTAAAAAACCGGCCAAGAAAGTCACCAAAAAAGTCGCTAAAAAACCGGCGAAAAAAGTGGCGAAAAAGAAATAAATAATTTAGTACCCAACACCCGCTTTTCTTCGGAAGAGCGGGTTTTTTGCGTGTTTTTACGGACAGTTTTTATGAAAGCGGACAGTGAAATGCCTTTTTTATGAGCTTTTGAAAACAAGAAGAAATTAAACGGCGCAATTTACAGCGGCTGTTTGAAATCCTCTCCGATGATAATGCGCACGTCGCAAATGGCCGTGCCCTGTTTTTCCGATTCAATTTCATTGTTGACTCCGATGGCGCGCGTCAGCTGTTTAATTTGCGCCAGACGGCCGGTATAGTCCACAATGCGCGTTTTCTTTTGGTGCGGGCCCGGGTAATTGTCATATTGCAACACGTCCACGGGCAGCAAGCTCTTTTGGCTTTGGTCGCGCAGGTACTGCGTCAGGGCCAGCGCGGCGCCTTTTTGGCCGGCTCCGTTTAAAATTTCCACAATCAGCGGTCTGTCTTCCACGGCCAGCGGGGCCCGGTCTTCCACCGGATCGGGGATATGATCTTTTGGCGCGGCGGAAGAAGCCGGCTTTTTGGCGCGCGGCTTTTCGCCGGCGGTGCGCACGGTAAAATCGGACGTTTCCAGACGGCTTATTTCCATGGCCAGCAGCAAAAATTCCGCCGGGTTTACATTGGTGCGTCTGTCATGAAGCGCCGTAACATATTCCCATACGGCCCGGGCCGCTAAAAACGGGTTGTAACGCCAGGTTTGAAGGGCGTGCTTGAATTCCTCCCAATATTCAGCGCGTTTTAATGTGCGCGGCGCATAATAGCGCAGTTGGTCGGGCTCTATGGCGGCGGAAGCAAAAAGATTTGCCGCGTTTTCGGTCAAGTCTTTTGGCGTTTTGCGCCTTTTGACGGTGGTCAGCACGCTTTTGTGCGTGGCGGGATTGTAGGAAAAAGTCATGGCGGGCTGGGTCAGAACGGCTATATAAACGGTTTTATCCCGTCGTTGGGCCAGCGTGCGGGCGATGACGGAATGAAACTGGGCATAAGCGGCCCAGCCCGTCAGCGCGAGCAAGAACACCAGCAACAGCCGGCCTATCAGGCGGCGCATTTTACCAGGTGATTCCATAATTCAATCCCCACGGGGCAAAGCCATTTCTGGCTGTCTATGGTAAACCAAAGTTTGCGGTTGGCGGCGTAAAGCAGGGCCTTTTCCAAATCCTGCAT
>CALUXH010000077.1 GCA_944324695.1 uncultured Elusimicrobiales bacterium
GGCTTTGTTCTTTTTATTCTTTTGATGCATATGACTCCTTGTAATGCCCTGTATAATACACAAAAAGCCCCCGGACAAGCCCGGGGAGAGGCGCAAGAGTCACGGGAGGTACCCCCTCGCCTCTTTAGAAAAAAATGTAGCAAAAAAAAAAAACAAAGCAAGCGGTGCTCTTAATACAAAAAGGCTTACCTGTTTTTTCGGCGGTTTATCCAGCCGCAGGGCGGAATTTGATATGATATATATTATGATTCTAGAGGGAAAAACCCTTGCCGCTGCGCTGCGCGGCACGCTCAGAGATCGTGCAGAAAACGTACGCCGCCGGCTGGGAAGGCCGATATCTCTTTTTGCCGCCGGATCTACGGAGGATTACGGCGCGTATGTGTATTTAAAAAAAGAGGTACAGGCCGCCGAGAAATTGGGCGTGCGCACGCAAGTGCATGAAGTAAACAACACCACCCGGGCGGAAGATTTTTTGGAATTGCTGCAAAAAGTATCCGCAGATCCGGAAATTGACGCCATTTTAATTCCGCGCCCCTTGCCTGCGGCTTTGGCGCAAAGCGGTTTTACGCGTTTTATCGCCCCGGAAAAAGATATTGACGGCATGTCCAATACGGCCCTGGGGAATTTATTCCTGTGTAAAACCTGGGCGGACATACAGGCCTTGCCCACCTTTGTACCGTGTACGGCCATGGCCGTTATCCGCCTGCTGGATGCGCATCAAATAGACCCGCAGGGGCTGGAGAGTGCAGTCATCGGTCGTTCTCCCACCGTAGGGCGTCCGCTGGCCCACTTGTTGACCTGCCGCAACGCCACGGTAAAAATTTGCCACACTTTTACACGAAATTTGGCCGCCTCTTTGCAAAATACGGACTTAATTTGCTCCGCCGCCGGGCAGGCGGGTCTGCTCACGGCGCAGAATGTGCCCGCCGGAGCCACCGTCATAGACATAGCCACCAATTTGGATAAAGACGGACACCTGTGCGGGGACGCCCTGACTCAAGAGTTGTTGGACAAAGGTTGCCGCATTTCTCCGGTTCCGGGCGGGGTGGGCCCCGTAACGCTTGCGTGCCTGCTGGAAAACATTATATTATCTGGGGAAAGAAGAATTTAGAGGAGAACGCATGAAAACGTTTACTTATCTGGTCATACTGTCCGTATTTTGCTTGGCTTTAACGGCCTGCGCGGGCAATAAAAAAGAACAAGAACCCCAATACCAGCGCAAAATTTACTTGACGGAAGAAGACTATCTGGAAGATTTGGACCGCCAGGCTTATGCCGAACGCCGCGAAGCCAAGCCGGATGTGGAATCGGAATACATCTTTGAATTATTGCCGGAAACCGAAAAAAATATTTATTTTTTTGATGACCGCCAGCGCCCCATGGTGCCCGGCGTCCCCGGAGAGCGGGAATACCGCAGAACGAAACGCCTGTGGGAAAAACCGCGGCGCTACTCGCCGGAGCAATACTACGGCAATCAACCTGCCGAAACATCCGCCGACACCAGTTCTTACTCCGAATACGACTACAACAGCTATTAACCGTTTTAGCTACGGAAAAAGCGGGACCGATATCGGCCCCGTTTTTCTTATGCAATCAAATGACTGCTTCCTTTAAGAAAATTTCTTTGTTTTTTTGGAAAGTTTTAAAGCCGTATACTTTGAACAAACCTGGGGAGGCAATGTCTTTTTGTCTAAAAAGGCCCCGGGATCGTCGGTAAAAATGCCGTCTACGCCAATCCTCTCCAAAGAATGGGCCGTATATTGGTCGTTGACCGTATATACAAAAACTTTGCGGCCTTCTGCGTGACACTGTTCCACGATTCCCCGGGTAATGCGGGTTTTGTTCATATGCACGCTGTACGCCTCAATATTATGCGCTTTTTGAGGTTCAAACGATCGGGTCAAAAGCCCTATCCGGGCCGCGGGAGCAATCCGGCGCAGCCGCTGGAGGGTCGGATAATCAAAACTGGAAAATAATATCTTTTGCAGCGCTTCGGGCCCATAGGTGCTCAGCCTTTCCCACAGCACCTGTTCGATACCCGGATATATGTTGTCATCATTTTTAATTTCAATGTTTAAAAGCTCCAGCTCTTCCATAACTACGGGCAGAATCTCCCGCAATAAAGGCGGACGGACAATGACGTCCGGGTCAAAAGAATGAACGATGCGGCAATGGTCCAAATCAAACAAAGTGGCGTCTTTTATGGACAGCTGGCAGGTGGTATCCGTCCCCAAGTAATAATCATGATGCACCACCAGATATCCGTCTTTACTCAGATGAACATCCAGTTCATAATGCGTACAGCCCTGCTCGCGCGCCAAGGCAAAGGCGGGCAGGGAATTGGCCGGAGCGTGCGCGCTGGCGCCGCGGTGGGCAAAGTATATCATCATTCCCATTGTAACAAAAAGAGCAGAAACCGGACGTTTATTTTATAAACTTCCATGGGCTCGGGTTTTGCGCCCATTTAAACAGAAAAGTCAACAAAAAGCACTTTTCCCACGCCGTTGCATAAAAAAAGCGGAGTGTATACCACTCCGCTTTTTTCAAAAAAACATTTATACAATAATCAGCCGAATGGCCATCACCGTCAGTATCAGACCGGCCACAAATTCGGCCCTTTTGCTGATAATGCTTTTAGAGTTTTTGCCCCCCAGGTGGAAGCCCAACACCGTCATACCAAACGTGATCACGATTAAAAACAACACTTGGGGGAACCAGCTTTTTCCCATCAGTTCCAGCGGATAGCCTAGCAGCAAAAACTGCGACCCGCTCAGCGCCGCCACCCGTATCATTTTCTTCGTATCCTCCGTTTCATTGGCTTTAAAACTGGGAGATTTTTCAATGGTTTCCAACATGTATTTAATGCCCAGCAGCAACAAAAAAGCGAAAGCGATCCAATTGTTGGCATAAACAAAATAGTTGCGGAAAAAAATGATACTGAACAAATACCCTACGGTAAAAAACAGCAAATTAAATCCCGCAAAATAAAAACCGGTCTTGATGGAAAATACGCTTTTGGTCTTTAAATCCATATTCATGGCGGACATATTGGCCGTCACCATATTATCCGTGCACAGGCAAATACAAATAATAATTACCGCTATCAGTCCCATAGTTTCTCCTTTACTGCCGGGGTTGCTTCTATATTACCAAATTCCAAGACCGCTGAGCAGTACTTTTACCGATACCGCCAAAAGCGCCGCGCCGCCCAACACCTCCATCACAGTCCCGAAACGGCGCCCCAGGAAACTGCCCAGGAAAAACCCGCTGTAGCTGGTGGCAAAAACGCACAATGCCAAAAATACCAGCGTCAGCCCAAAAGGCGCGCAAGAAAGCGAAAGCGCCATGCCCACCAGCAGCGCGTCTAAACTGGTGGCTACAGCCAGGGCGGTCACCGTTTTAGCGGACAGACGGCGGCACAGTTCCGGTTTTTCCTTATGTTCAAAGGCTTCTTTTATCATTTTCAGCCCGATAAACATCAACACAAAAAACGCTATCCAATGGTCAAAACGATCTATGACGCGGCCCAGCTCACGCCCGCCCCACCAGCCGGCACAAAACATGATGACATGCGCCAGAGCAAAACTCAGGCTGACCGTCAGCACCCGCGCATGTTTCAGTGCTCCTTTATCCGCACATCCGGAAGCAATAGTCACGGCAAAATTATCCATGGATAACCCTAAGGCCACCACAAAAGCCGATAGAATGTTCATATAAATTATGATAACATTTTTAATATATGGAATCCTTAAGAGAGCTCTACAAAATCGGCTGTGGCCCGTCCAGCAGCCACACCATGGGCCCGCACAAGGCGGCGGAACAGTTCAACCGCCGCTGGCCGCAGGCGTCGGCCTTCCGCGTCACGCTTTACGGCTCCCTGGCCGCCACCGGCAAAGGACACCTGACCGATTTTACCCTGCGCGAAGCTTTTTACCCCAAACCGGTGGATGTTATTTTTGACATGCAGACCCGCATCAAAAAGCATCCCAACGCCCTGAAGTTTCAGGCACTGGACCAGGCCGGCCACATTATGGACAGTTATATGGTCTACAGTATTGGCGGCGGAGCCATACGGGACGATGAAAACTTCGGCAAACAGGTAAATAATATTTATCCGCACAAGTCCATGAACGAAATTTTGCAGTATACCTCCGACAAACGTATGCTGCTGTGGGAATACGTGGAGGAATGCGAAGGAACGGATATCTGGGACTACTTAACCGAAGTCTGGACCACCATGAAAGACACCATGAACCGCGGCCTGTCCAAGCGCGGGGTGCTGCCCGGCTCCCTCAATTTGGAGCGCAAAGCCCAGCGGTATTTATACAAAGCCGAAAGCTCCCCCCAATACCTACGGCGCATGAATAATTTGTTTGCATATGCTTTAGCCTGCTCGGAAGAAAACGCGTCCGGAGGCATTGTGGTCACCGCGCCCACGTGCGGTTCCTGCGGCGTCGTGCCCGCCGTATGTCGGCTGGTGCAGGAAATCTGCGAATTTGAAGATAATACCATTATCCGCGCTTTGGCCACGGCCAGCCTGTTCGGCAATATGGCCAAAGCCAACGCCTCCATTTCCGGAGCGGAAGTGGGCTGCCAGGGCGAAGTGGGCGTGGCCTGCGCCATGGCCGCCGCCGCCACCTGCCAGCTGGAAGGAGGCGACAACAAACGCATTGAGTATTCCGCCGAAATGGGCCTGGAACATCATCTGGGCCTTACCTGCGACCCTGTGGACGGACTGGTGCAAATACCATGCATAGAGCGCAACGCGCTGGCCGCCTCGCGCGCATTAGACTGCGCCACCTATGCGCTGATGTCCGACGGACACAACCGCGTGTCTTATGACGACGTACTGGCCACCATGATGCAAACCGGAAAAGACATGAACCAAGCCTACCGCGAAACGGCCCAAGGCGGACTGGCGCGCTTTTTTCATTTGGCCAAGGGGGACAAATAACATGAATACACTGGAAGCCATAAACAAAAGACGTTCCATCCGTAAATTTACGGGTAAAGCTCTGACCCAACAGCAAATAGAAACCTTGCTTAAAGCCGCTATGATGGCGCCCACGGCGCGCAATGCGCAGGAGTGGGACTTCGTGGTGGTGCGGGACCGCGCCACACTGGACAGACTCATCAAAGCCCACCCGTACGCGCAAATGCTGTCCACCGCCGATTGCGCCGTCATCGTCTGCGGCAACACCCAGCGCGAACACGCGCCCGGCTATTGGCCCGGCGACTGCGGCGCGGCCACCCAAAATATTTTGCTGGCCGCCACGGACATGGGTATCGGCTCGGTATGGCTGGGAGTATATCCTACGCAGGAACGCATGGAAGCCGTGGGCAAAGTCGTCGGTTTGCCGGCGCATGTCAAACCCTTTAATATCATTGCACCAGGTTGGCCCGATGAGAAAAAAGAAGATGTCGACCGCTTTGATCCGGCCAAAGTGCATTACGAAAAGTGGTCATTTTAATACCGTCGAAAAATCCCGCGTTTCCTAAGAAATGCGGGATTTTTATCAGCCAAATATATATTGCCGTTTCATATTTTACCGCTTTTTAATCAGCCTTCCGGCTGTGCACGCATTCAGTCGAATATATTTTACCCTGCCCGTGTTTTGCCCGCGGCCGCCAAGATTATTCCCGTGTCGTCACCCTAAAAAGCTCCGACTTCCACAGCGGACATCCCCAAGCTTGCGTAATATCGTTCCGCCGCATTCAGCCCAGCCCGCCCAAACCTCCCCGCACAAGACTCCTGATCTCCTTCCCGCTTGGAATATCTCCACGCGCGGCCAAAAAATCCCCTTCCGGTTATAATCCAAAAAACTAATTTGTCTCCGGAGATTTAGCTTTACTTCGCGCCTTGTTTATGATAACTTTAAAAAGACGGGGGGAATAAAATATGAAAATATCCAAATCCGTATTCCGCGCTCTGTGGATTTTTACTATTTGCGTGTTTGTTTTAGGCGCAGGGACGTTTTTGTATATCCATCACTTGCGCGCTGCGTTAAACGCCGAGTTGGCTGCCTATTTAGACGAAGTGGCCCGTCAGGGGGTAAAAACCCTGAACAGTCAAATACAGGGGGACCTCAATTCGTTGAAGTCGGCCGCCGCGGCTATTTCTACTTACCGTACGTTGGAGAACAAACCCTGGACGGAGCTGCTGCAGGAGGAAACCCGCCATAACGCCTTTAAGCGCATGGCCTTCGTCCTGCCGGACGGGGTAGCTTACTTAAGTGACGGCTTTTTAATAGACCTTTCCCACCGGGACTATTTTCAACAGGGCTTAAAAGGGCAAAGCGCAGTCTCCGGCCCGCTGACCGACGCTGTAGACCAAGGAACGGCCGTTATCCTCTCCGTACCCGTGCCGGCGCAAGACGGAAGCGTCCGCGGAGTATTAATTGCCGCACAGCCCACGGATATGTACGGGGGGCTCATTGCGGCAGACAGCTTTGACGGGGAAGGCTATTCCCTAATTGTTCAAGCAGACGGGGACAAAGTGGCCGTTTCCCCGTCTTCTCATACGGATCATTCCGCATCCAATATTTTCCAGTCTTCCATTAACAAGAACCTGGATCCGGACGGTAAGATGCGCCGTGATATGCAGGCCGGACGCAGCGGCATGTTGCGTTTTTTCCGCCCCGAAGAAGGCTGGCTGTACGTCAGCTATGTGCCGGTGGGCATCAATGATTGGTATTTTTTGTCCATCGTGCCGGAAAAAGTCGCCCTGCAAAAAACTAAAAATTTATTCGCTTTGTCCCTAATTTTGTCGGGCACGGTGTTCGTCGTTTTTGCCGCACTGCTGATTTTTATTGGCATACAGAGCCGGCGCACTTACGCCGCCTTATACCGGGCGGCGTATACCGACCCGGTCACCCGCGCGCCCAACTGGGCCAAAACCAGCCAGGAGATAACGGATTTGCTGACAAACACCGAAACTCCCCATTATGCCCTGGCGGCCTTTGATATCAATAAGTTTAAATTAATCCACGATAGGCTGGGGTATCCAAAGGCCAACGAATTGCTGTCTTTTATTGCTTCCGCGCTGGCGGAAGAGACGAAACCCGGAGAACTGTTTTGCCGGGTGGAGGCGGATTTATTTGCCCTGCTGTTGTACATGCAATCACCGGAAGAGCTAAAAAACCGGCTGGAAATTTTAAACGAAAAAATCGTCAACTCTCATCCGCTGGGCAAGGGACGCTTCCAATTGATTTTATCTTTTGGCGTATGCCCCGTCACGGAACCGGCCCTGCCCGCAGAAGATTTGCTGCTTCGTGCGGTCATGGCCCATGACCGCGTAAAGGGCAATTACCATGACATTATTGCTTTTTACGATGAGCACTTCCACCGCCGGCTTACCCAAGAACAAACGGTGGAAAATGACATGGAAGAAGCTTTGTCCAAAAAAGAATTCTCCATGCTTCTCTCTCCCGTGCGGGATATGGATAAATATCCCGTGGCCGCGGAAAGCCGCCCCACATGGAATCCTTCCGGCAAAACACCCATAGAGCCGGGGCTTTTTCTGCCCGTTTTTATTCGGAACGGATTCATCGCCCGCCTAGATACCTATATGGCCGAAGAGGCTTGCCGGACACTTAAACGCTGGCGGGAAGAAAAGCAGCCTCCGGTGCCTATCGCGCTCAATGTTTCCGCCGCCAGCCTGCGCAGCCCCTATTTTTCTTCTGTGTTGCTGCAGCTGACGCGCCAATATGAAATTGCCCCTTCCCAACTGATTTTACAGCTGCCGTCACAAACGGCCTTGTCTGATTTGCCGCTTCTGCGTCAATTGGCTGAACGCCTGCATGGTGAAGGCTTTAAGCTGGCCCTGAATCATTTCGGCAGAGGTACGGTATCTTTAGATTTAATACAAACATTACCCTTAGATATGGTAAAAATGGAAGGGGAGTTTAGCCGTGATTTAGGAAACAACTCTAAAACGGCCCCAATTATATCCGCTTTTATCCGCATGGCAGAGGAACTGAATTTACAGTTGATTTTTGACGGAGTAAAAAACGGACGGCAGCTGGAACTGCTGCGCGAGCTGGGCGCACGCTGGTGGACGGGTCCGTATGCCGGAGAGGCACAACCCCCGGACGCTCTGTTTCACAGCACGACCGATACGGCAAGTGGACAATGAGCGATACAAAAGCCTCCAACTGTATTTATAGCCTCCGCACGGGAATTTACCACCGCCGGGGCAAATCCCATTGCTCACAAGAGGCCGTTTAACCATATTTGCCTAATAAAAAGCAAAAATAGTAAAATAGAGAAAATAGTTGGTGTGCAGCCCCGTTTCGTTTTATGGTGGATGTAGCTCAGTTGGTTAGAGCGCCGGTCTGTGGAACCGGAGGTCGCGGGTTCAAGTCTCGTCATCCACCCCAT
>CALUXH010000078.1 GCA_944324695.1 uncultured Elusimicrobiales bacterium
GCAAAGAAACGGCAACCGGCGCGTATGGCGCCCTCGGCCAGCGCTTCATTGCCCTTGCGTAATGTTTTTTCTGCCATGTTTGTTCCTCTTAAAATTATTTGATAACGGTAATGGCCACGTCCGGGCATATCATGTAGCACATCGTACAGCCGATGCAGTCCTGCGGGTTTACCATTTCGGCGGGGAAATAGCCTTTCTTGCTGATGGTCTTAGACTTGCCCAGGCATTTTTTCGGGCAAGTATTGACGCACAGATAACACGCTTTGCAGCGGTTGGCGTCCACTTCTATTCTAGGCATGGGGCCTCCTTCTTTCTCACTAGCTCTCCATTAAAGTATATGTCTTTTTTTAGAACCCGCGCAACAAGAAACGGGCAATGTGTTATACTGTTTTTATGCATAAAACCGTTTTGTACGCCTCCTTGTTGCAACAGGCCCGCGCGCTGACAGAAACGCGTTTTGGACGCATAACCAACGCGGCCAATTTGGCCGCGCTTTTATACCAAAACCTGCCGGATATAAACTGGGCGGGATTTTACTTTTTGGAAGGAGACATGCTGCGGCTGGGTCCTTTTCAGGGAAAACCCGCCTGCGCGGAAATCCCTTTAGGCAAAGGCGTATGCGGCACGGCCGTAGTAAAAGGGGAAATATTGATAGTGCCGGACGTGCACGCTTTTGCGGGGCATATCGCGTGCGACGCCGCTTCGCGCAGTGAAATCGTGGTGCCGCTGATGCACAACGCCAAACCTTGGGGCGTGCTGGATCTCGATTCGCCCGTTTTAAACCGCTTTGACGAAGAAGACGCGCAATTCCTGCAAAAAACGGCCGCCCTCCTCTAACGCAGCGAAATCAGGGCAACCGATAAAAGCTCCATCTCCAAATAGAGCCGGCATACGAAGCCCCAATGACTTTAGTGCAGAAATCGCCCCGTTCCCCCGGGAAAGGAGAAGCGTCGCGTTCCACGCAATACACCTCATCCGGCGTTACTCCCTTATAAGCCGCGGAAAAAGGAATATATACAAATCCCGCACAGGCATACGGCCCGTCTAAAAACAGATTAAACGCCACGCCGCTGCCTCCACCGTTGGGAGTAGTTAAAGAAGATTGTACGTTTTCATAATAAACCGTATCCGTAGCAGTTAAATTACAATTCGTGGAAGAAGTGCGTCCTTTTTGGGGCAGCTGTATATCCAGCTCATCAAACCGACTGGCATATGCGCCATTGGCCATATAATAAGACTGCTGGGCTTTTTTCAAAGCATCGGCGCGGCTTAACAATTGCACTGATCGAGATTTCCACACCGCTTTGGTATATTGCGGCAAAGCGATGGCGGCCAGAATGCCGATAATCAACACCGCCACTAACAATTCAATCAGCGTAAAACCGATCTGTTGGCCGGCAAGCGGATGGGATTTTAAATGAAATCTTTCCCAAGCGGCTTTATTCATAAAGCCGCCTAAAACGCCTTTGGCGGAGTTTTCCAGCGGAGGGTCATTTTTTTGATAAATTTTGTGCATACGCAAAATTTATCAAAAAAAAAAAACGAGTCAAGCCGTTTGCATTCGGCCCTTTTTTACCAATAAGTAAAATGAGACATCCACGAATAATACTTTTCCCCCATGGACGCGCATACTTCCCCGTAGAGTTTTGAACCAGATCCGTTACAGAAAAATTTAGCCGGGGCGGGGCAATTGGAATCGTTTATACCGGAAATGTTTTCAAAACAACGGGAAATACCCGGCCCTGCGCCATAATACATAACTTTATTTTGAAAGAGAGTAAATTCTTTTCCTTTAAAATTATCCCAGTTTATATCCAGTTCGTCCTTATTTGTCGTGTAATATCCGTTGGCCATGTAAAAACGCTCTTCGGATTGCTGAATGCTTCTAAGCATAGGTAAAGCCTGGGCAATACGGGCTTTCATTACCGCCTTTTGATATTGAGGAAAGGCCACCGCCGCCAATATGCCAATAATAAGAACAACCACTAAAAGCTCAATGAGCGTAAAGCCGTCTAAAACGCTTTTAGCGGAATTTTCCCTGCCGAGGGTTATTTTTTGATAAATTTTGCGCATACGCAAAATTTATCAAAAAAAAAAAACAATGCAAGGCCAATTAAAATAAGCGGCCGACTAAGCAACAAAAAGAAGGAACAAAAATGGGTTATTGGGTAAAAAACATCGGGGTTAAATCGTTTTGCCCGCATACGCAGGCAAAGAAACCGTTACAAACGCCGTCCTGCTTAACTGAAAAACAGGCACAGGCAGCATGATTTTTCAAATTTAAGATAATTTTGCCGGATTTAGCAGCCGCGCCGCATAGTCGCCGGCTATATAAGAGGCAAGAGACGGCAAAAGCGCTTAAATTTACAAAACTGCTTGCGTCCAAACACCCGGACAACGAAGGAGCCGTCATTACCGCCCAAACAGTTTGGCAATGTCTTTGGCGGACAGAACCGCCACGCACGGCCGCCCGTGCGGGCAATGCATGCCGTCTTTGCACTTTTTCATGTTTTCCAACAGGCCTTCGGCCTCGGCGGCGGAAATCTGGTCATGGGCTTTAATGGCCCTTTTACAGGCCAGCAGGGCCACCATTTTGCGCTTGAGCGCGTCGCTGGATTTATCCGGGTCGCCCACGATTTGGGACAGCGAAGTAACAAAAGCCTTCATATCATCTTCTTTAAAGCGCAGCATGGAAGGCACGGTGTTCACCAGCACCGTGCGCGGGGAAAAACGCGTTAAATCAAAACCCGCTTCTTTGAGCCACGGGGCCCAGCTCATCAGGCTTTCGGCGTTGCTGGGGGTAACGTCTACATGAATGGGAAAAATCAAATCCTGCACCGCCACTTTACGCGCTTCAAAGGCGTCCAAATAATGCTCAAACAATACGCGCTCCTGCGCGGCGTGCTGGTCAATCAAAATCAGGCCGTCGGGATTTTCAAACAACAAATAGGTTTTTTCCAGCTGGCCCAAATAATGATACGGCCCGTGCCACCACGCGGGAGCGTCCGTTTCCGGCGCAGGTTCCGGCGCGGATGTCTGCGGCTGCGGCGCGGCGGGCATGGAAACGGCACGGTATTCTACGGGTTCTTCCGTTTCACGCAAAGAAAAATCCGTTTTGGGCGTAAAATCCGTTTGCGGCGCGGACGGCAGACTGACGGCTTGCCCCGAAACGGTTTCAAACAAGTCCGCCGAAGCCGCCGGCGCAGGCGTTATCTGCGGCAACGGAGCGGAAATGATTTTTTCCGCCGGGGCCGGCTCCGCATCCGAGGGGACCGGGGCCTGCACGGGGGCAGACACCTTCATCTGTACGGGCGTAGCCGAGCCGAACACGGTTTCGGATACGGCTTTCATGACTGCACCGAACATGGCATGCTCATCGGCAAAACGGATATCGCGCTTCTGCGGGTGGATGTTCACGTCAAAAGAAGCGGGATCCAAATCCATATAAATGATAAAAGCCGGGTGGCGGTCTTTGGGGCGTACGTTCTGATAGGCTTTGTACACGGCCTGCTGTACGGTCTTGCTGTCTACGGGGCGGCGGTTGACAAACATAAACTGCAAATCCCGCGTGGCCACCAATTTATCCGGCGGCGTAATAAAAATTTTCAGCCCCGATTCATTAAAAAATTTACTTACCAACGCACCGCCGGTTTCCGGCCCCAAAATCTCTTTGGCGCGGGAAAGCACGGCCTCTTTCTCGTCTCCTTCCTGCGCAGGCAGGCGGTACACTTCTCGTCCGGAACTGACTACGGTATAGGCCACCTGCAAATTGGCCAGTGCGCTTTCTTCCACCACTTTCAGCAGGCAGGCGCGCTCATACGACGCGCTTTTTAAAAATTTCAGACGCGCGGGCACATTGTAAAACAAATCCCGTATTTCCACCGTCGTGCCGCGTATGGCGGGCGCGGGGCTTTGCGCCAGCACTTTGCCGCCGTGCACCTCCAGCCGGCTGCCTTCGCCGCCTTCGGTGCAGCTGGTTATCGTCATCTTGGATACGGCGGCCGCGGAATACAAAGCTTCCCCGCGGAAACCGAAAGTATGCAGTTGGTTTAAATCTTCAAAACGGGTAATTTTGCTGGTGGCGTGGCGCAATACACTGGCGGCCAGGTCGTCCGGCGTCATGCCACAGCCGTCGTCGTTAATGCGTATCAGTTCGCGCCCGCCGCCCTCCATATCCACGCGGATATGGCGCGCACCGGCGTCTATGGCGTTTTCCAAAAGTTCTTTTAGCACCCCCGCGGGACGTTCTATGACTTCGCCCGCGGCGATTTGGCCCGCCGTCTTTTCGTCCAAAACGTGTATTCTATTCATTGTCCACCCGTTTCTTCCACTCCGCAATTAACTGCAGCGCGCCCATGGGGGTCAGCTTGTCAGGGTCGGTGAGTTTGATTTCCTGCACGATGGGCGCGGAAAACAAATCTTTGACCGGGTCTTTTTCGCGCGCGGAAATTTTGGCTCCTTTTTTAGCCTCCAAATCTTTAAGCACCTTGCGCGCGCGCACCGTCACCGCCGCGGGCAAGCCCGCTATTTCGGCCACGTGTATGCCATAAGACTGGTCCGCCGCGCCGGGCAAAATCCGGTACAGAAACGCCAGTTTGCTCTGGCCGAAAGAGTCTTTATATTCTTTGGCCTCCACATGAAAATTTTTGACGCTGGGATATTTGTTTTCCAAATCCACCAGTTCAAAATAATGCGTGGCAAAAAGCACTTTGGCCCCGCCTTTGGGCTTATGCAAATATTCTACAATAGCCCAGGCGATGGAAATGCCGTCAAACGTGGAAGTGCCGCGGCCCACCTCGTCCAGCAGAATCAGACTGCGCGGCGTCTGCGAGGCCAGAATATGCGCCGTTTCATTCATTTCCACCATAAAGGTAGAGTTGCCGCGCTGCAGCGCGTCATGCGCGCCGATGCGCGTCATAATTTTGTCCACCACGCCCACGATGGCTTCCTGCGCGGGCACGAAAGAGCCCATTTGCGCCATAATCACAATCAGCGCGGTTTGCTTTAAATACACGCTTTTGCCACCCATATTCGGGCCGGTAATCAGCATCAGCTGCGTGTTCACGCCGTCCATGTCCAAATCATTGGGCACAAACGACCCCGCCGGCAGCAGGGACTCCACAATCGGGTGCCGCCCGCCTTTGTAAGACAAGCCCGTCCCGTCGTTGACGTTCGGGCGGGTGTAGCCGTATTTCATGGCGGCCAGCGCCAGAGACAGGTATACATCCAATTCCGCCGCCGTCTGCGCAAACTCCTTCAGCGCGGCAATCTGCCCCGCCAGCGTTTTGCGCACCGCGTCAAACAAGGAGCTTTCCAGGCGCAAAATGCGGCTTTCGGCGTTTAAAATTTTGTTTTCCAGTTCTTTAAGTTCTTCGGTAATATACCGCTCGGCGTTGGTCAGCGTCTGTTTGCGCGTATAATTATACGGCACCTTGGCGCTGTGGCTTTTGGTCACTTCCAAATAATACCCGTAAATGGAATTGTATCCGGCCTTCATATTGGGAATGCCGGTGCGTTCGCGCTCGCGCTGGCACAACTCTTCCAACGCTTTTCCGCTGCCGCTGCGCAGGGAACGCAGTTCGTCCAGCTCGGCGTTGTAGCCCCCGCGAATGATATTGCCGTCGGCTATACGCAGGGGAGGCTCTTCGTTTATGGCTTCATAGAGCAGCTTGGACATTTCCTGCGCGGCGGGATATACCGCGTCAAAACGTTCCTTCAGATGCGGAGCCACGGTCTGACCGTATTTCTCCAACCAGCGGCGCAAAGGTTCGGCGTTTAACAGCGACCTCCGAAGTCCGCCCAAATCCCGCGGGGAGGCATTGCCCGCCGCCACGCGCGTCATAATGCGTTCCACATCGGAAATATTTTGCAAAATGGAAGCCAGAGCGCCCAACGCTTCCTGATTTTTCACCAACCCTTCCACGCAGTCCTGCCGACGACGTATTTCGTCTACGGACAGAGACGGGCGCACAATCCACTCCTTGAGTTTACGGCTGCCAAAAGAAGTCTTGGTATGATCCAACAAGGCCCACAGACTGCCGGCACGGCCCCCTTCCTGGCTTTTGACCAGCTCCAGCGAGCTGACGGCGTTTTCGTCTATCTGCAAAGAGTCGGAAAGCTCCGTATAAGAAGGCACCAGCGTGTCTTTGACGCCGGGCTCCGTGGAAGACACATAGGCCAGCACCTGCAAAGCGCAGGACAGCGCCAGCTCTCTGCCGCGCCACATGGCCGCCACGGGCCAAGTGGGCAGGGGGGCTATTTCTCCTTCAAAAACGGGCACTTCCGTCAGCGGCAGCCGGGCGGGCAGCACCACTTTGTTTTGCAACAGCTGCAGGGTTTGGCCGTCCCCCACGATTTCCGCCGGGTTGACGGCGGCCAGCGCGGCGGCCAAATTGGTAAAATTGGAATCGTCCAAATTTTGGCTGGCCCAAAACTGCCCCGTGGACACGTCCACGCAGGCAATCCCCCACCCCCCGCCCTGCGCACGCAGGCAGACCAGGAAATTAGACTGATTGGCGTCCAGCATGTCATCTTCCATGACGGTGCCGGGCGTAATAACGCGAATGACTTTGCGCTCAAAAAGTTTGCTTTTGTTGTCGGCAGACGCGCTGATTTGCTCGCAAATGCCGATTTTTTTGCCCGCTTTGAGCAAACGGCCTATATAAGAAGTGGCGGCGTGAAACGGGATACCGCACATGGGAATGCCGTGGCGCTGCGTCAGCGTCAGGCCCAAAATGGCGCTGACTTCGCGCGCCTGTTCGTCAAACATTTCATAAAAATCGCCCAAACGGAAAAATAAAATAATCCCCGGGTACTGATTCTTGATATCGTAATACTGCTTCATCAAAGGGGTATTGTAACTGTTTTGCATAACGGTATTTTATCAATTTTAAAGCAGGGCCGGCCGCCTTTTAATCTTTATTCGGCGCCGGCAGCCACCCCGCCGAAAGACCGGTTTTTCTTCGACGCGGCCTAAATAAAAGGTTTATTTTTATTTTACCTTTTTAAATTACGCCCCTGCGCACAATTTGCCATGCGCACCGCAGGCGCCGACCGCGGGAAACGGCTTCCCGAAAAAACACACATGACACAAGTCTTTATTTTTGTTATAATATGTATATTCAAACGGCTGCGGGTGCTCCCCGCGGCGTTTTTAACCCTTTGTTCGGTAGGGTGGCTGAGTGGTCAAAAGCAACGGTCTGTAAAACCGTCGGGCTACGCCCTACATAGGTTCGAATCCTATCCCTACCAAAAATATAACCCCGCGCAAGCGGGGTTATTTTTTCTAAAGCAACGTTGCCGTCCTTCCCACGAGCCTTTTACATCGTTTCTTTTAAAGACGACATGAACTCCTGCCAGGGCTTTTTGGCTTCGCCGCCGCCCTGGGCAAAGTCCGGCCGGCCGCCGGCGCGGCCGTTGAGTTCCTCCGCTATTTGTTTGGCCACCTGCAAAGCGTCCGTATTAGGCAATTTGCCCACCATTTTGACCACAAAAGAACGCTTTCCGTCCCGGTCGGACACCACAATAATAAGGGCGTTGTCGTGTTTCTGACCGATGGTGTCGGCAATGGTGCGCAGTTCGCGCGGTTGGGCGCCTTCGGCGTTTTGCATGACTACCGTCGCTCCGTTTTTCATTGTGAAAGACACTTGCGCCACGCCTCCGGCCGCCAACGTTTTTTCGCGAAATTCCATATAGCGTTTTTTAACTTCGCGCAGTTCGTCCATCAGTGCGTGCAAACGCTGCGCCACGTCATCCACCGGCACGGTCAGCCGCGCGGCCATTTCTTCCATTTCCGCATTGATCCCTTTCAAATAATCCAGCGCGGCGGGGCCGGCCACGGCCTCTATGCGGCGTACGCCGGCGGACAAAGAGCCTTCTTTTATGGGCACCACGGTAATAATCTGCGCCGTATTGGACACATGCGTTCCGGCGCACAATTCCAAGCTGTATTTCTTTTCCGGCTCTTCAAAACTGCCGCCCATGAGCACAAAGCGCGCGGGGTCGGCGTACGTTTCGCCCAGCAGGGTTACCGCGCCGAGTTTGGCCGCGTCTTTTAAGGGGCGTTCCTGGCAAGCCACGGGCAAAGCCGCGTCTATGGCCTGCTGCACAATGGCCCAGACTTTTTTCCATTCTTCCGCCGTCGGAGTTTTGGACAGCGTATAGTCAAAGCGCAACCGCTGCGGCGACACGTAAGAACCACTTTGGTGCACGCCGTCCCCGAACACCTGGCGCAAAGCCGCATTGATAACGTGAATGGCGCTGTGGTTGGCCGCGGCGCGGCGGCGGGCTTCTTTATTTACGGACAAAAGAACTTCGTCCCCTACGGACAGCGCGCCGTCCACTTTGTGCAGGAAAATTTTGCCGATGGGCTTCTGCACGTCCAGCACGCGCGCGGCGGGCTGACCGTCTTTAAGCGCAAGGCCTCTGTCGCCCACCTGACCGCCGGATTCGGCGTAAAAAGAGGTTTTGTCAAATACGGCGTACCCCTCGCCCTGCAGGGTTTTCACTTCTTCAAATTCCGCATTCAAAAGGGTCAGCACGCGGGCGGATTGTTCCAGCGTCTCATACCCCGTAAACACCGTGGCGGGATAGGCCTGTTCCAGCCCTTGCAGTATTTTGACTTTTTCTTTGGAAAATTCGTCGGCGTAGCTGCGGCTTTTGGCGGAGGCTTCTTCCTTGGCTTTTTCATAACCCTTTTCATCCACCGTGACGCCTTTGGCCGCCGCAATTTCCCGCGTCAATTCCAGCGGAAAACCGAACGTTTCGTGCAGATAAAACGCGTCCTTGCCGGACAGGGTCTTGCCCTTTTTAGCCAGCAGTTCGGCCAGTTTTTCTTCACCGGTCTGCAGGGTTTTTAAGAAAAGCGTTTCCTCGGCTTTCAGCACGTCCTCGATATGTTTTAAATTTTGGTCAATCTCCGGGTACAGCCCTTCAAAAATTTCCCCCACTTTTTTGGCCAACGTGTACAGAAACGGCTCTTGGCCGCCCATCAGTTTGGCGTAACGCGCCGCGCGGCGTATTAAACGGCGCAGGATGTACCCGCGGCCTTCGTTGGAGGGCAAAATGCCTTCCGCAATCAGGAAAGAAGAACTGCGCACATGATCGGCAATAATGCGCAGGGCGGAAATTTCCAGCGGGGTTTTGCCCGCTATGTGCAGGGCTTCTTTGGCCGCGTCGGTCAGCGGGGTGAACAAATCCGTTTCGAAAATGTTCTGTTTGTTCTGCATGACCATACACAGCCGTTCCAGCCCCATGCCGGTGTCTATATTGTTCTGCGGCAGCGGCTGCAGGGAGCCGTCTTCCTGCCGGTTGTAGCTTTCAAAAACGATGTTCCAAATTTCCACAAAACGCCCGCAGTCGCAGGTGATGTCGCAATGGGGGTTTTTGCAGCCTTTGTCGCCGAAGTCATAATAAATTTCGCTGCAGGGGCCGCAGGGGCCGGTGGGACCCATGGTCCAAAAATTGTCGGCCTCGCCCAGTTCAAAAATACGCTCTTTGGGCACGTATTTCAGCCAGGCGTTGTAGGCTTCTTCGTCACGCGGAGCGATGCCGCCTTTGTAAATGCTCACATACAGCTTGTCCGGCGAAATGCCCAATACGCCCGTCAGGTATTCCCAGGCCCAGGCAATGGCTTCGTTCTTAAAATAATCGCCGAAAGAGAAGTTTCCCAGCATTTCAAAGAAAGTCAGGTGTCTCTCGGTAAAACCCACGCTGTCAATGTCGGTGGTGCGCACGCATTTCTGGCAGGTGGCGGCGTTTTTGAGGCTTTTGTCTATGCCCATAAAATTGGCCTTAAACTGCACCATGCCCGCAGACGTAAACAGCAGGGTCGGGTCCGAATGAGGAATCAGCGAGCTGGAGGGAATCACCGGCAGGCCTTTGGAATGAAAAAACTGCAAAAAACCGTTTCTGACTTCTGTACTTTTCATATAGTTTCCTGTGAGGGGCGCGCTTTACGGGCGCGCGCGGGGATATATATAATAAATTATATCAAATAGCTTTCAGGCAGGACCGTATATGAAAAACAACATCAAATTCATTGCTTTTGACGCCGACGACACGCTTTGGGTCAATGAAAATTATTTCCGCGAGGCGGAACATGCTTTCTGCCATTTGATGATGGACTGGCTTCCGCATGAAAAAACCGCGGACGAACTGTTTAAAACCGAAATGCAAAACCTGGAACTGTTCGGTTACGGCGCGAAAGGCTTTGCCCTGTCTTTAATAGAAACGGCCGTGCGCATTTCTGACGGCAAAATCACGGGCCGCCAAGTACAAAAAATCATAGACATCGTCAAACGGCTGCTGGAGCAGCCCGTGGAACTGCTGCCGGATGTGCCCGAAGTGCTGAGCACGCTCAAAAAGAAATACACTTTGGTACTGGCCACCAAAGGGGACCTGCTGGACCAGCAGCGCAAAATAGCCAAGTCCGGCCTGGCAGGGTATTTTGCGCATACGGAAATTATGAGCGACAAACGCCCGCAGGATTACGCCCGCCTGCTGCAGCGGCTGGGAGCTAAAGCGCAGGAATTTGTCATGGTGGGCAACTCTTTAAAATCAGACGTACTGGCCCCGTTGCAAACGGGAGCGTACGCCGTATATGTGCCCTATCCTATTATTTGGAAGCACGAATGCACGCCGGAACCGCAGTCCCCGCGTTATTATAAGGCAGAAAAACTGCGGGATATTTTGGACTTTTTGTTATAATTCTTCTATGCATAACAAGATTATTGGATATTTATTGCTGGTCATCGGGTTGGGGCTGATGTTTTTTGCGTTTACGGGCATGTATCAGACTTTTGTAAACAAAAAACCCGTGGTGCAGGTGCTGGAAACCAAACCGCTGGCCATGAACACCCAATACGGCAAAGTGGAAGTTCAGGCCGACGTGGTCAGCCAGGTGCTCAATTTGGCGTTGTTTGCGTTGTTTATGCTTTTTATGGCTGCCGTCGGAGGCAGGGTGGCGCAGGCGGGCAACAATCTGGTCAAAACCGAACGCCTGTGCGAAACATTGCTGGAGTTGAAAAAATCCGACGTATTGGCCCGGCCGGACGAAATTAAAAAATTATGAAAACCTTTATTATCATTAATCCCGTCAGCGGCGCACGGCGCATGGAACCGGCGGAGCTGGAACGCGCCGCACTGATTAACTTTCCGCACGCGCAGGGCGCATTTACCAAACACGCGGGCCACGCCACGCAGCTGGCCGCACAGGCCGTTAAAGACGGCTATGAATGCATCATCGTGGCCGGAGGAGACGGCACCATCAACGAAACGGCCAAAGCGCTGGTCGGCACGCAAACGGCCCTGGGCATTGTGCCCAAAGGCTCCGGCAACGGGCTGGCGCGGGAACTGGGTATGCCGCTTTTGTATGAGGAAGCTTGGACCGCCCTGCAAAAAGCACAGCCGGTGGCCTGCGATGTAGGCCAAGCCAACGGCGAATATTTTTTCAATTTGGCCGGCGTGGGCATAGAAGCCGAAATCGCGCGGCAGTTTGCCGAGCACGGCAAAAACGGCGCGCGCGGCAAATGGCCGTATTTCAAACTGGGCGCCAAGGCCGTATTTACTTATCAGCCCAAAACCCTGCGCGTGCGCTATAACGGCAAAGACGAAATTTTAACCCCGCTGACGCTGGTGTTTGCCAACGGCACCCAATACGGCAGCAACTTTAAAATCGCTCCGCGCGCCAATTTAAGCGACGGGTTGTTTGACATGGTGGAAGTGCTGCCGGTCAGCAAATTTAAACTGGCGCTGGCCGCACCGACTTTTTTCAGCAAAACCTTCCGCCCCGTGGAAGTAACGCGCACCCAGCGCACCTCCGAGGCGGTCATTAACTATGCCGGTGAAATTGTGTACCACCTGGACGGAGAGCCGAAAGTGACGCAAAACGAGCTGAAAATCTCTCTCCTGCCCAAAGCCCTGCGCCTGCTGGTGCCGCGGGGATATTAATATGGCGCGGCGCAAAAGAAAATACACCCAAAAACAGGCCAAATTCTGGACCGCCGTACTGGCCGCGGCGGCGCTGGCCGTCATACAACAGACGGGCAAGCCTGCCACGCAGACCTCCGCCCTGCCGGATGCGCAGGCGCTGCAAAACGTATCCGTCGCCTCCGTCTATGACGGGGACACCTTTAAAATCAATCTGAACTGTTCGCTGGCCGTGTACTGCGAAAAAGTACCCGTGCGCGTGCTGGGCGTGGACTGCCCCGAAATCAAAGGCAAAACCAAACGCGAAAAAGCCCTGGCCCAGAAGGCCAAGGCTTTCACCAAAGCTTTTTTGCAAAACGGCCCCGTTTCCCTGACAGACTGCTCGCGCGACAAATATTTCCGCCTGCTCTGCGCCGTCACCAACGGACTGGGGCAAAACCTGGCCGAAGAACTCATCAACCGGGATTTAGGCTACCGCTACGAAGGCGGCAAAAAATCAGACCATTACCGCTGAAAATATACCGTCAGCGGGGTGCATTAATCTTTATAGCACCAGCCATCCACATCCTTGTCACTGTCAAAACACTGCCGGTTCCCTGTCAGGGATTTACATATGCCCGCACCCTGTTCATAACAAATCCGGTTAAGCTGTCCTTTCCCGTTAGACATAATACCCAGCTCGTACGCCAGATCTCCTGTGGCAAGAGCCCCCGAACCGGTAATACGCGTGGCCATAGCGAAAAAGCTATTGCCACCATCTGAAGAAGAGAGTTGAATTTTAAAATTCTTCGTTTGTATTTCTTTGGTAAAGCCGCTGCCGACGCCCGGCAGCTGAATATCCAGCGCGGACATATCATTGCTATATACGCCGTTACTCAAATAATACAATGTCTGCGCCTTTCCTAACGCCTCCAACAGAGTCATTGCTTCCACCGCACGGGACTTTTCTACTGCTTTCTGATACTGCGGCACGGCCACCGCGGCCAGTATGCCGATAATTAAAACAACCACTAACAATTCTATTAAGGTAAATGCGGCGCTTTTCGGGTTTTTCATGTAAAAAGAAAATGAGTCAAACCCCAGCGATTAAGTCACAAAAAACACCGACGAAAAAACAACAACGGCAAACGACCTATTTATTAAGCCGTATTTCAACTTATACGCCGCTTTCATTTTCATATAAGATAAGATCAAAATCCCAGCGGCAAACCCGGCGCTTGCTTTATGTAATAACGCGGCGCAGGGCGATATGCCCCGCGCCGCACGAAGAATAAACCACAAAAACCGCTTATAACACCAGCGTATCTTCCATATCCGCGCCGGTGGACACCAACGCCAGTTTCGGATGCGGATACACCTGGCGGGAAAGCTCGCGCATGCTTTCCAAAAATTCCTTGGCCTGCGGAGTGAAATCCTCATAGCTCTTAATATGGTCATTGCCCTCGAACATATCAATATGCGTAATGGCTATTTTGGTGGCGTTGTTAATCATAATCGCGCGCGAAGCCGAACGCTTTTCAAACACGCCCACGCGGCGCAGGCGTTTGCTGACGCTGCCGATTTCATGGCCTTTGGTATGGTAAATTTCCAAATCTTTTTCATCGGTCATTTCCTTTTCCAGCGGCCCGGGACCCACGCGCGTGATATACGGCTTAAACACTACATACACATCCCGCACGCTCTTGGGGCCGAGGCCGGCCTCTCCCAGGAAAGTGGACGCGGTGGTATCACGCGAGGTAACAAACGGGTATTCCCCGTGCAGCAAAGACAGTTTAATACCCTGCGTGCCTTCCAGCAAAATATGCTCCCCTTTGTCCAGCGCGCCGTTAAGCAGCTCCGGCACGTCCTGGATAAATTCCTTCAGCGCGGGCTCGTCCTTGGCAAACTTTACATTACGCCGCTCAATACGGTCTTTGACGGCCTGCCCCAGCCCGGTGCCCACGCTGCCGATATGCTGCATAAAGTGGCTTGCGCCTTTTTCGGCGGCGGTTTCTTCGTCCGTAATCAGCACGGCGTACGGATCAATAATCAAACGGTCGGCCGTACCCGTCAGCTGCACTTCTTTGAGCAGCCACTCGGTTTTGGTGTATGCGCCCGCGCCCAGTACCAATTTGGTAGCGGGATTTAAAAAACCCGACGGGATATTTTTAAGCGTATAGGATTTGCCGTCGGCCACCACGGTATGCCCCGCATTGGGGCCGCCCACGCGCACGCAGTATTCATAATCGCCTTTATACGACAAATACGCCGAAATCTTTCCTTTCCCTTCATCGCCGGCCTGACCGCCGCACACAATATCTATCATAATTTTCCTCCCGCCTGCCGCGGAGCAAGCCCCGTATAAGAGCATACATCCAAGGCCAGCAGTTTTTGTTTGGTTTTTTTGTCCGTGTTTAAACTTTGTATAAATATTTTCAAATCTTCCGCCGTTACGGCGCGCCCGCGCGTAAAGGCTTTCATTTTTTCATACGCCCCATCAACGCCGGCAGCGCGCAACACCGTTTGGTAGGCTTCCGCCAAAACTTCGGGATGAGCCAAAAGTTCAGCTTTCGCGGCGCACGCGTCAAAATCCGTTTTACGCAGCCCTTTCAGCAGGGACTGATACGCCAGCAGACAATGCCCCAGCCCCACGGCCATGTTGCGCAGCACCGTGGAATCGGACAAATCGCGCTGCAAACGCGAAAGCGGCAGTTTCTCGCTGAAAAAGGACAGCAGGGTGTTGGCCAGGGCCAAATTGCCTTCTGCATTTTCAAAATCTATGGGATTTACCTTTTGCGGCATGGTGGAGGAACCCACCTCCCCCGCCACGGTTTTTTGCTTTACCAGCCCCGCCGAGATATACCGCCACATATCCTGGCAAAGCCCCAGCAAAATAATGTTCACGCGGCGCAAAGCGTCAAACAGTTCCGCATAACTGTCGCGATTGTCCACCTGAGTGGAAACGGGGCTGACAAACAATTTGTTTTTGCGTCCCTTGCTCAGCTTCCCCGCCAACTTGCGCGCCGCGCGCGGCCAGTTTGCCTTTGGAAAGGCCGCCATATGCGCATTATAAGAGCCTACCGCGCCGCCGGCCTTGCAGGAAATTTCCTGTTTCTTTAACTGCTCCAGCTGACGGACCAGACGCGTTTCAAATACTTTAAGTTCTTTGCCAAATGTAGTCGGCACCGCAGGCTGGCCGTGCGTGCGCGCCAGCATGACCCCGCGCGCATATTTGCGGGAGCGGGCGTTTAAATCTTTGCGCAAATCTTCCAGCGCGGGTACGATGACCCGTCCCAACGCGTCCGACAAAATCTGCGCATACGCCAGGCTGTTTATGTCTTCGCTGGTCAGGGCAAAATGCACCCACGCCGCCCGGCAGGCAAAGCCGTTTTCGGTCAATTTATCCGAAATAAAATATTCCACGGCTTTAACGTCGTGATTGGTGGCGGGACGGCCGTTACGGCCTTTTTTTTCTATATCATGTAAAATCTGCAAGTCCGCATCCGCCAGTGCGGGCAGTTTTTCCAGCAGGGTTTTTTCTTTGGCGGACAGCGGTTTGAAACCGGGCAGTTTCAACTCTGCCAGCGTCAAAAGCCAGCAGGCTTCTGCACGCACGCGGGCGCGCGCAAAAGCCCCCGCACCGGCCGTTCGGGCCAGCGGGGCCATGCTTTCTTTATATCGCCCGTCCAGCGGGCTGATGACGTCCCATTCACACATACGTGTTTATTGTAGCAAATTCCCCTTTCGGGCACATAAAAAACGGCCCCAAAGGGCCGTTTTTAAAATGTTATTTTTATTCTTCCTGCTCAGCGGCCGGTGCGGGGCCATGTTCCGGCTTGACCGCCTCCTGCAAAGCGGCTTCCTCCCGTTTCGCCTGCTCCTGCGCAGCCGCGCGTTCATCCGCTTTTTGTTGTTCAAATGCGGCGCGCTGCGCTTCCACCTGCGCCTCAAAAGGGCCGAAACCGCATTTTTCGTCCCAACCGCCGCCAAAGGCCTTGGCTAACGTAACCAACGCATTCAGCTCGTTCTGTCTGGCGGAGGCCAAATTCATTTCCGCCTGCAATAGGTTGCGCTCCACGTCCAACAGCTCCATGGTGCCTATAAGCCCCGCGTCTTCCTGTTTTTTGGTCAGCTCATAACCGCGGCGCAAAGCTTTGGTTTGGCCCAAATAGATGTCATACATTTCCTGATACACGCGGTAGCCATTTATGGCGTCCAACGCTTCTTTAAAAGCATTTTGCACGGCCTGTTCGTAAGCGGCCAGCATTTCACGGTATTGGGCTTTGGCCGCTTTGTTCTGCGACACAATACGCCCGCCGGCAAAAATCGGCTGCATCAGCTGGCCTGTAAACGCCCACAAACCGGCCGGTTGGCGAAATAATTCATTTAACTGCGGACTGGCAAATCCCGCCGCACCGGTCAGAGAAATATCGGGGAAATACGCCGCGCGCGCCGCGCCGATTTGCGCATTGGCCGCTATCAGCATGCCTTCTGCGCTGCGCACATCGGGCCGCTTGGCCAAGAAAGCAGAGGGCAGCCCCGCCGGCAGCTGCGGCGTCTGTATTTTATTCAGCAAATCGTCTCCTCGCTCTCCCGGGCCCTGCACAATTTCACGCGGGGAACGGCCCACCAATACGGACAAAGCCGTTTCCGTCGTGGCGACGGAAAGTTCCAGCGATTTCACCGTAGCCGCCACGGAATACATATCCGCTTCAATACGGCGCAAGTCCACTTCCGTTACATAGCCTGCATGATAACGGCTGGTGTAAATGCGCACGCTTTCTTTGCGCGTTTGCAAAGTCTGTTTGGCCGTTTGCAGCTGGCTGTTCAGCGCCAACAGCGTAAAATACGCAGACGCCACCTGCGCCGTCAAAGATAAAAGCACCGTATCTTTGGCCGCCATGGTAGACAAAAGCTGCGCGCGGGCCGCTTCGCTTAAACGGCGGTATTTGCCCCACAAATCCAGTTCAAAAGAAGCCACTACCGTGCCGGTGCTTAATGTCTGTCCGGAGCCGTAATCATTGCCGGCGCGGCCGCTGCCTCCCTGAATGCCGATGGTGGGCAGCTGGTCCGCCACCGCGCTGCCTACGGCCGCACGCGCCTGGTCCACCCGGGCGACGGCCTGGCGCAGGTCGCGGTTATACAACAAAGCTTCCGTTTCCAGTTTATTGAGTTGTTCGTCGCCGAACATTTCCCACCACTGGTAGTTTTCAAAAACGCTGTAGTCCTCTCCCTCCTGCGGCTGAACGGGCAGATCCAATTCCGGCCGTTTATAATTGGGCCCCATCATACAGCCTGAAAGCATAGCGGCGCACACCGCCGCGGAAATTAATTTTTTAAATATCATGCAGAGCCTCCGCTTTGGCGCCTGTGGCGTTGGGATCGTTTTTCTCTTTCCAGCCGCCGGAAATCAGGTAAAAGAATAAAGGTACAAACAAAGGCGCTATGGCCGTGGCGGCCAACATGCCAAATACCACGGCGGTGCCGATGGAGTGGCGGCTGGCCGCACCCGCACCGGAACTGACGGCCAACGGCACGCAGCCCAAAATGAACGCCAAAGACGTCATAACAATGGGGCGGAAACGCAGCTTTACCGCCTGCAAAGCCGCCTCATAAGCCGTGGCGCCTTGTTCTTTGACCAGCACGGCAAATTCCACAATCAAAATGGCATTTTTGGCCGCCAAACCGACCAAAGCCACCAACGCAATCTGGAAATAAATATCATTGGACAGACCGCGCATATAGGTGCCCAACAAAGCGCCAAACATACCAAACGGCACGGCCAAAATAACCGCAAAGGGCAGCCCCCAGCGTTCATATTGGGCGGCCAGAATCAGAAACACCACCAGCATACCCAACATCAGCGCAATGGTGGAAGAACTGCCGCTGATGGTTTCTTGATAGGTGGAGCCGGTCCAAGACAGCGTGAACTCTTCACCCAATGTTTCGCGCGCCACCTCTTCCATGGCGGCTATGGCCTGACCGGAGCTGTAACCGTCGGCCGGCGTGGCCATCACTTTGGCCGCGGGGAAAGCGTTGAAACGTTCCACCATATCCGGCCCCAGAATCGGAGTCAGAGTAATAAAAGCCGACAACGGCACCATGGCGCCGGTGTTGGAGCGAACGTAAATCTCCCCCAGCTGTTCCGGCCGGGCGCGGTAATCGCCTTCGGCCTGCACCATCACGCGGAAACTGCGGCTGTATTTGGTAAAGTCGTTGACATATGCCGTCCCGAACGTACCCTGAATGGTGGCGTAAAGCTCAGCCAGGGACACATTCATGGCCATGGCTTTAATTTCGTCCACGGTTAACTTATACTGCGGCGTGGCGGAAGAGAACGTCGTACTGACGCCCGTCAATTCGGGCCGTTTCTGCGCGGCGGCAATAAATTCATTGACCTTGGCCTCCAAGGCGGCACTTCCCTCTCCGGAACGGTTCTGCACGTATCCTTCCAAACCGCCGGTGGTGCTCATGCCCATAATCGGCGGCGGATTGAACGGCATTACTAACGCGCCCGTAATCTGCGCCCCCAATTTAGCAATGGCGGATACCACGCCGAAAGAGGACAATTCATGCGTTTTGCGTTCTTTCCACGGAATTAAAGAAATGAAAGAGGCAATGGAGCTGCTCTTCATCGTGCTGCTGAGAATATCGTAACCGGCAAAGGTCAGCTCTTCTTTCACGGCCGGCTGTTCCAAAATAATCTGTTCCAGCTGTTTGGCCACATCCTGGGTGGTAGAGAGCGAAGTGGCCGGATCCAGCATGGTGGCCACAATCAGCATACCCTGGTCTTCATCGGGCAACAAGCTGGAAGGCACGATTTTAAACAGCCCCAGCGCGGCCGCCCAAATTAACACCACCGTCAGCACCGCCACCGGAAGACGGCGGATAAAAAATCCCGCCCAGCTGGTGTATCTGTCCGTTACTTTGGCAAACCACTGGTCAAACTTAAAGAAGAATCCGCTGGTGCGAGGCTTCATATCTTTTAAAAGCAATGCGCACAGCGCAGGCGTCAACGTCAAAGCCACCAGACCGGAAATAATGACGGACACGGCAATGGTAATGGCGAACTGCTGGTACATGACCCCCGTAAAACCGCCCATGAACGCCACGGGCACGAATACGGAACACAGCACCAGCACAATGGCCACCACGGGGCCGGTTACTTCGTCCATAGCCTTAATGGTTGCTTCCTTGACGGGCAAATGCTCGTCGTGCATAATACGTTCCACGTTTTCAATCACCACGATGGCGTCGTCCACCACGATACCGATGGCCAACACCAAGCCAAACAGCGTCAGCGTATTAATGGAAAACCCGAGCAGCAACATACCCGCAAAAGCGCCCACGATAGACACCGGCACGGCCAGACACGGAATTAACGTGGCGCGCCAGTCATGCAGGAACAAATACATGACCAGGAACACCAGTATCATGGCTTCTATAAGGGTATGAATCACTTCTTCAATAGACGCATTGACGAACAGCGTGGTATCGTAGGCCACTTTGTATTCAATGCCGCCCGGGAAATTCTGCGCCAGTTCTTCCATGCGCTTTTTGACGGCTTCGGCCGTGGCCACGGCGTTGGCTCCCGGAGAAAGGAACACGCCGATAGGCACGGCGGGCTGATTGTTGTACTGTCCGGAAAATTCATAAGTCTGGCTGCCCAGTTCCACACGGGCCACATCTTTTAAGCGCAAAGAAGTACCGTCCGGATTGGCGCGCAAAATAATTTCTTCAAATTCTTCCGGCTCCTGCAGGCGGCCCGGAGCAATGATGGAATACATGCGGTCCACTTTGTGCAAAAGCGGCGGCTGGCCGATTTTGCCGGCGGCGCGCTGTGTGTTTTGCGCCTGCACGGCGGCCATCACATCGGAAACGGATACACCCAACTGGCTCATGACATCGGGTTTAAGCCAAATGCGGATGGAATAGTCGTTGGCGGACATGACCTGCGCGTCACCCACGCCGTTAATACGTTTAAGGTCATCCACCACGTTGACCAGCGCATAGTTACCAATATAAGTGGTATCATATACGCCCGACGGGGAAAACATGGTAATCAACTGCAAAATAGCCGAAGAACGCTTCTGCACCGTCACGCCGTAACGGCGCACGTCTTCGGGCAGCGTGGTGGTGGCAGCCTGGACGCGGTTGTTGACGTTAATCATGGCCTGGTCCGGATCCGTACCCACTTCAAAATAGACCATCAGGTTCATGTCGCCGTTGGCCGAAGAAGTGGAGTTCATGTACAGCATATCCTCCACCCCGTTGACCTGCTGCTCAATGGGGGCGGCCACCGTATCGGCGATGACTTCCGGGCTCGCGCCCGGATACTGCGCCGACACCTGCACCGAAGGCGGCGTCAAATCCGGATACTGCTCAATAGGCAGCTGGGTAATGGACACAATACCCGCCAGCAAAATAAGCAGCGAAACAACGGTGGAAAAAATAGGACGGTTAATAAAAAATTTGGAAAACATGTAATTCTCCGTTCCGCCTTTTAGTCCTGCCGGCCCAAAAGCGCATTGGTTACTTTGTTGTTCTTACGGGCGGGCTGCTGCACGCTCTGCGTATCGGGCTTGACGTCTTCCTTAATCACTTCGTCAAATTCACCGACATTTTGGGCCGTCACGGAACTGGGAGCCGTCGGCTCTTCATAGGACGGAACGCCGAAATCTTTCATCTGCGGGTTTACTTTCATGCCCGGGCGGATTTTCAGCAGTCCTTCGGAAATGACGGTTTCTCCGCCTTCCAGCCCCTCGTTGACAATATACATATTATCCTGCAGCTGCACCGTTACGGGCTGGGCTTTGGCGGTGCCGTCTTCCTGCACAATATAAACCAGGTCCCCGGTCGGCGTGCTGAGCACGGCGGAAGAAGGAATCAGCACCGCGTCTTTATACGTGGCTCCTACCAAACGCACGCGCACGAACTGCCCCGGCATCAGCATACGCTGGTTTTTAGGGTTGGGGAATTCGGCCTTGATAGCCAAAGACGAGGTCTGGGTGTCTTCGGTGCTGTCAAAGAAAATGATGGAACCTTTTTGCGGATACACGCGCCCGTCGGCGGTAATGGCTTCCACGTACAGCGGTTGGTCGCCCTCGCCGTCCAGCGTAATACTGCCGTCCAAAAACCCGCTGGCCATTTTGTAAAACTGCGCGCTGGGCATGGAAAAGTTCACCCACAGCGGGTCAATCTGCACCATGGTGGTAAGCAAGCCGTTGCCCGCAGGAGAAACCAAACTGCCCACGGACTGGGCTTCTTTGCCCGTAATGCCGGAAATAGGCGCCAGCACGCGGGTATATTCCAAATTGATTTTGGCGCCGTTTACGCCCGCCCGGGCCACTTTAACGGAAGCCTGGGCCGCTTCGTAAGCGGACAGTGCATCGTCGTAATCTTTCTGGCTGATGGCGTTGTCGGCACGCAGTTTTTTCATGCGTTCATAATCGCGGCGGGTGCGGTTTTCATTGCTTTGGGCCTGGGCCAGCGTGCCTTCGGCCTGCTGCAAGGCCACTTCGTATTCCTGGGGGTCAATTTGGAACAGCTGCGTTCCCTGTTTCACGTATGCGCCCTCGTCAAAAAGACGGGCCTTTAAAATACCGCCCACCTGCGCGCGGACCTGAATCTCCAAAGAACCCGCCACCTGCGCGGGATATTCAATATTCCAAGGCAAATCGGTTTTCAGCACTTTGACGGCCGAAACGGGTATGGCCGCAGAAGACTGCTGCTGAGTTTTATCGCCGCACGCGCCGAGAGCGCCCAGACAGGCCGCCAGCGCAAACACGGCGGCAACACGCATATATTTATTCATTCTCGTTCTCCGCTTTCCCCCGGATACGACGGGGAAATTTGTTTACCTACCGGTAAGTATATTTTACCAAAAACAACCCGCGCATGCAACATGCATGCCGGTACTTTTTCCATTGTATAAAATTTACTCATTTTGTTACCGAAATGTTATGTTTTTTTTGAATTAGAACTAAAATTGCTACAATAAGGCATGAGCGAAAAAGAAAACATGTTGGCAGGGCTGTTTTATAATTCTTTAGATCCAGAACTGGTACGCCTGCGCCAAGAAGCGCGCCGAACGCTGTGGCAGTATAACGCCACCGATCCGGCCGATGCGGCCAAACGGCGCGAATTGACGGAAAAACTGTTCGGCCGCGCAGGTGAAAACCTAATCATTGAACCGCCTTTTTACTGCGACTACGGCAGTCAAATCCACTTCGGAAACAATGTTTTTCTGAATTTCAACTGTACGATCTTGGACTGTGCGCGCGTGGAAATAGGAGACGGCTGCCTGCTGGGCCCCAATGTGCAGATTTATACCGCCACACACCCGCTGGAACCCAAAGCCCGCAAAGAGGGCAAAGAATTTGCCGCCCCCGTCAAAATAGGCAAAAACGTTTGGATAGGCGGCGGGGCAATTATCCTGCCCGGGGTAACCATCGGCGATAATGCCGCCATTGGCGCCGGGGCGGTGATAACCAGGGACGTACCGGCCCTGTCCGTAGCGGTAGGCAACCCGGCTAAAGTGATGCGGCAGTTTTATGATTTTAAAAAGGACGCGCCCAAAGACGCTCCCGCCGCAGAACCGACTAATTAATTTTTTGCGCCGCCCCCGTGCGGCGTATATTATATAAGGAAGAATAAGGGGGAACACATGAAAACCGTATTTTTTGACGTAGACAAAATTACCCGCGATTATCTGGAAAAACAGCAAATCTGCACCGGAGACACCGTCCTGCTGCCTGAGAGCATGGAAAATATTTCGCAGCAGCAATATGAACAAATCAAAGACGCGGAAATTATTTCCGTCTTTGTGCATACCGCGCTGAAAATGAACCAAGAATCTTTGGACCGCTACCCCAAACTCAAGCTGATCGCCACGCGCTCTACGGGTTTTGACCATATTGATTTAAACTACTGCAAGCAGCGCGGCATAGAAGTGGTCAATGTTCCCAAATACGGCGAGGCCACCGTGGCCGAATTTGCCTTCGGCACGCTGCTGGCGCTGGCGCGGCACATCATCCAGGCGCGCACGGATATGAAAAACAATTTTGTGCGCATGAACGAATACATCGGTTTTGACCTTTATGGTCACACCATCGGCATTATCGGTACGGGAGCCATCGGCCGCCACGTAGCCAAGCTGGCGCGCGGCTTTGGAATGGACGTGCTGGCTTATGACCTCTACCCCAACGAAGAGTTCCAGCGCATTTATAATATCCATTATGTCGGGCTGGACGAACTGTATGCCAAATCCGACGTGATTACCCTGCACGCGCCGGCCACCAAGGAAAATTACCACTTGCTTAATGACGAAGCTTTCAAAAAAATGAAAGACGGCGTCATTATTTTAAACACCGCGCGCGGCAGCCTGGTGGACCCCGAAGCCCTTTACCGCGCGCTGACCCACGGCAAAGTAAAAGGGGCCGCGTTGGACGTGCTGGAAAACGAAGATTTTATTATTCATGACGATATTATTTTAAAATCGCAGGACATCCCCATAGATTACGCCATGAACACCATTATCAACGCGCGTTTAATGCAGATGAAAAACGTGCTGATCACGCCGCATATTGCGTTCAATTCCGTGGACGCGGTGCACCGCATTTTGCACACCACGCTGGAAAACATCAACCATTTCTGCAGCGGGCAGGTACAGAATTCCGTGCTGAAAAAATAGGGGAATGTATGCCATACGCCGCCGATTTGACCCAACTGATAGGCCATACGCCGCTGGTGCGCATTAATAAATTAAATGCAGGCCCGGCCGCGCTGTACGCCAAGCTGGAAATGTTTAACCCCTACAGCGTCAAAGACCGCCCCGCGCTGGCTATGCTGCAAGCCGCCGAAAAAAGCGGCCTGCTGCACCCAGGAGACACCATTATAGAACCCACCAGCGGGAATATGGGCATTGCGCTGGCTTTTCTCTGCGCAGTCAAAGGCTATCACATGATTTTGGTCATGCCGGAAAACATGAGCCCCGAACGAGTCAAACTCGTGCGCGCGCTGGGCGCGCGGGTGGAACTGACGCCCGCGGCGCAGGGCATGAAAGGGGCCATAGCCAAAGCGCAGGAACTGTTAAAACAAATTCCCAATGCTTATTCGCCCAACCAGTTTAACAACCCCAATAATTCCGCCGCGCATGCGCAAACGGGCCGTGAAATAGACGAAGCACTGGACGGCAAAGCGGATATTTTTATAGCCGGAGTGGGCACGGGCGGCACGATTACGGGGGTGGGGCGGTATTTAAAAAAGAAAAACCCCAAAGCCCAAATCATCGCCGTGGAACCGGCGGACTCGGCCGTTTTGGAAGGCAAACCCGCGGGCGCGCATAAAATACAGGGGATCGGCGCGGGCTTTGTACCGACTATTTTGGACCGCAGCCTAATAGACGAAATTATCCCCGTTACTAACGAACAGGCTGCGGAAACGGCCCGCCGCCTGGCCCAAGAAGAAGGCATTTTGGCCGGCATCAGCTCCGGCGCGGCCATGTATGCGGCGCTGCAGGCGGCGCGCCGCCCCGAAAACGCGGGAAAAAATGTTGTGGTATTACTGCCGGACACGGGGGAAAGATATTTAAGCACCTGGGTGTTTGACGGGAATTAACCGAACGCGCTTCAAAAACCGCATACAAAATAAAGCGGGGAAATTAATTCAGGATATAGGTATTTGTGCCGGGACCGTACCAGCCGCTTCCGGCCAGCTTTCCCTGGCTTTTGCATACACGTTCCCAGGCATGGCCTTGCGCGGCGGTGCAATAAACGGCGTCGTCGCGGGTATCAAACCAAAAATAATAAGTCAGAGCCCGATCTTCGGTGCGGACTTCCACTTTTTGTTCGCCGGCGCGCAAGATGTCAACACACACCCCCTGTTCCACACGCTTCCCTTTCCGCAAGGCCGTTTGGGGGGAAGCAGAATCTGTCATAAATCCCGCGGGAAGCGCAACGGCCAGGGCGGACAGGTCCGTGGAATAGCGGCCCGTTTCCAAGTAATATATCTTCTGTGCGTCTCGGAGTTTTTCCCCCAAAAGCAGCATTTCCGCGGCCCTGCTCTTTAAAACGGCGGTTCGGTATTGCGGCACGGCAATGGCAGCCAATATACCGATAATTAAAACGACTACTAACAACTCTATTAGGGTAAATGCGGCACTTTTTTCACTCTTCATGCAAAAAGTGTATCAAAAAAAAAAAACGGGTCAATACCCGTCGGATAAACGCCAAAAAGCCCGGCGCAAAATGCTCCCGGCGGCCTTCTTCTAAAATACGCGGCACGGCCCGTTAAGGCAAGTCATAAACACGGTTATTATTGGCAGTTCCCGTCAGTTTCCCGCCCAAAGACAGACAAACTTTATTAGCCAGGGAGGAGGTGTCGGCGGCCAAGCAGCGGCGCTGCCCGGTGCGGGGATTATCCGAATAAATTAAAATATTGCCCATATTGCAATATGCCGTAGCAACGGGGGATCCGTCCGAATTTTTCTGATCGCTCAGCCAGCAGCTGTAATTGCCCACCATGCACCGGCGGCCGTTGCTTAAAATGCTTTCGCAGCCCATATCCACATCCAACGTTTCAAAATCCGTGGCATATTTTCCGTTGGCCATATAATAACGCTGGCTGGCCTGTTTCATGGCCGTCACCGTTACGATCATCTGCGTAACGCGGGATTTCATCACCGCCACCTGATACTGCGGCACGGCAATGGCGGCCAATATACCGATAATCAAAACCACCACCAAAAGCTCTATGAGCGTAAAACCTCTTAAAACGCTTTTAGCGGGGTTTTTGCCGCGGGGGGTCATTTTTTGATAAATTTTGCCCATACGCAAAATTTATCAAAAAAAAAAAAACAATGCAAGGCATTTTAAAAACGCCTGCAAAAAACTCAAACCTCTTTGCCTGTTTTATCCTTGAAAATGCTAGACTGATTATTATGAAAACATTTTTGTTAGCTGCGGCCCTCCTTCTGCCGGCGGCGCCGCAAGCCTGGGCACAGGACGAAATTGTTATAGAAATGACGGGCGACGCTTCCGCCGCGCCCGCCGTCCCTACCATGTGGGACTACAATGCCGTGCAGCTCACCCGCCGTCTGCGCGGCAAAACACGCGAGCAGGTTTTATATGACGCACCCGTCGTATCGGATAAAGACCGCATCGTGCGCGCAGGCGGCAAAGAATATGCCCTGGTGGAGTATTACAGCGGGGGTGAATTCCGCAAATTCCTTTTTAAAGCCGAGAGCCCGCAAACCTTCGTGGCGGCCGCGGCTACCGCCGCCGACGTGCTGGCCGTAAATAAAAAATACGGCCTAAACATCGGATTGCCGCGCAAGGCGTTTGAAAATTTTTACGAGGGGCAAATTTCCGCGGAAGGGGAAGGCGTTCTGCCGCAAAGCGCCCGGCTGTACAAATTGTTCTACCGGGACATAAACACCCCCTCCCCCTTCAACCGCTGGTTCCTTTTTGAAAAAGACGAACTGACGCGCACCTTTGAAACGGAAGCGGATAAAAACGCCTATCTGGATAAACTGCAAAAACAAAACGAAGCGGCCGTTGAAGCAAGGCGTCAGGCTCAGGAAAAGACCGCTTCAGGCACACAAAATCAAAAGCGGACGGTGCGCAAAGCGCTTATTTCCGGGGGAACGTCCTGGGACCAGGCCAACCTGCCGCGCGTAGTCAACCCCCGCCTTATTCCCACTCCCACGCTGAAAAAATCATCGGATTGACAAAACACGCCGCATTTCTAACCCCAAAAAACCGGACATGATTTTCTATAATTAATCTAAAGTAAAGGAAAGGGGGTTGTATGGACTGGTTTTCTTCACTGACTATAGCAGGGGTTCTGTGGCTGGCTTTGCAGGCCGTAGTAACCGCCCATATCATTTTGCATAAAGACGACGTCCCCAGCGCCATCGGCTGGACGGGGCTGGTATGGCTGGCCCCCGTAATCGGCAGCCTTGCATACATCATCCTGGGCATTAACCGCGTACGGCGCAAAGCGCTGCGCCTGCACAACGGCGGAGCGGACATTTTTACGCTGACGGGCAAAACCGCCGAAGAAATAGAAAAAGAAGTTCCCGCTTCCCTCTTGCAATTGCTGCGCCTGGGATATAAAGTGCACCCACAACATTTGGCGTTGGGCAATTCCGTCAGAGCGCTGATTAACGGAGACGAAGCCTATCCGCAAATGTGCGCCGCCATCGCAAAAGCCAAAAAACAGGTGCTCATCGCCAGTTACATTTTCAATAATGACAAAGCCGGCAAAATGTTTCTCCCCTCTTTAAAACAAGCCGTCAAAAACGGGGCGCAGGTGCGCATGCTCATTGACGGAGTGGGACTTAATTACAGCCGGCCCAACATTGCCGCGGCCGTCAAAAAAACCAAAGGCGTACAGTTTTCCGTTTTTCTGCCCAGCAAAAGCCCGGTGAATTTGCCCTTTGTCAATTTGCGCAATCACCGCAAAATGATGATTATTGACGGGGAGACGGCCTTCTTCGGCGGGATGAATGTGGCCGAAGGAAACCTGGTGGCAGAAAGCCCTAAAGACCCCATACAAGACGTAACTTTTGAAGTAAAAGGCCCAATCATCAACCAAATGATACGCCTGTTTGAAGAGGACTGGATTTTCTCCGGCAAAAAGCCCTTCATGCCCGCCTCGGCGCGCAGTTCCAAAGGGGAGGCCGCACCGGGCCAAACGCCAGCCCGCATTATCCCCGACGGACCGGACGGAGACTACGGTAAAATAGAACGCCTGTGCCTGGGCGCGCTGGCCTGCGCACAAAAAACCGTCAGCATCGTTACCCCGTATTTCCTGCCGGAGAACGAAATGCTTTCCGCTCTGGAAACGGCCGCCATGCGCGGGGTGGACGTGGAAATCATTCTGCCGCAGAAAAGCAACATCTTCGGCATGGACTGGGCCATGCAGGCCAATTTCCGCCGTCTGCTTTCCAAAGGCGTAAAAATTTACCGCGCCGCGCCCCCGTTTGACCACAGCAAACTGTTCTTGGTAGATGAAGTATGGCTGTTCGCGGGCTCGGCCAATTGGGACGTACGCAGTTTTAAACTCAATTTTGAAAGCAATATGGAATGCTTTGACCCGGCGCTGGCCAAACAGGTGCGCCAAATCATAGAACACAAAAAACAAAGCTCCGTACGCGTGCCGTATGAAAAACACCTGCGGCCGCCACTTTTGCGCACACTGCGCAACAATGCTTTCAGACTGCTGACGCCGTATTATTAACTATGAAAAACCCGCTCCTGCCCGACACCCCGCTTATCAATACCGGCCCTGCCCCTTCCCTGGGGCGTCTGCCGCGCACGTTCCGCCTGGCCGTGTGGAACTGGCACAAATGCAAACATGCAGACTGGAAACGGGATTTTTTAAACCTGTGCGCGCACAGTGATTTATTCCTGGCGCAGGAAGCGAGACTGAGCCCCGCCTGCGCCGAGGCCGTCAGCCAAAGCGGACTGAACTGGAACGCCGCCATCAGTTTCCTCTCCCCGCGCGCCAGAATTCCCACCGGCATAGCCGCCGGCTGCCGCGCCCCCGCCACAGACATTGTATTTAACGCCAGCGTATGCGAACCGTTGCTGCATATACCCAAAATGACCATGCGGCTGCTGTACCCGCTGGAAAACACGCGCCTGTTGGTTATCAATTTGCACGCCATTAATTTCACGGGTATAGGGCCTTTTAAACGCACCCTGCAAAACGCTTCCGATCTGCTGGCCCGCTTTGACGGCCCCGTAATTGTGGCGGGCGATTTTAACGTTTGGAGCCGAAAGCGGCATGAAGAACTGATCTTGACGGCGCAAAAGCTGGGCCTGCGGGAAATTACCTTTGCCCCCGACCTGCGCACGCGGTACTTCCGGCGTACGGTGGACTATATTTTTGTGCGCGGGCTGGAAGCGGTGGAATCTTCGGTGCCGGCCATAGACTCTTCCGACCACCGCCCGCTTACCGCCGTCCTGCGCCTGACCTGACCGGCGGCCAAACAGCTCAAATTTACAAAATTGTTTGCGTCCGAAAACCCGGCAACTGAAGAAGCCGTTACATTACCCAATATGGTAAAATGTAATTAATATGAACGACAATAAAGCCATCAGTTTTAAACGCCAAGCCCTTCGCAAAGTCATTGAAACATTTGACAAGGGCACGCTGGAAACCGCGGCTTACCGCATTCCTTATGACGTCATCCCGCGCGACGCCAAGCTGGACGTGCGTTGCTGTGTCTATAAGGAACGCGCCGTATTCCGCGCCCGCACGCTGGCCGCTTTGGGCTGCTCCGTGGAGCAGGACGACGAAGCCACTTCCCTCAATGATTACGCCAAACAGGCCCTTTTGCGCAAAGACACCCCCGAAGTACCGCTGACCGTTTTGGACATTGCCTGCAAAGGCTGCGTAAAAGCCCGCCACATCGTTACCGAGGCCTGCCAGGGCTGTCTGGCCCGCGCCTGCGAAACCGCCTGCAAATTCGGCGCGGTAAAAGTGGTCAACGGCAGAAGCCACATTGACCCCGACAAGTGCAAAAACTGCGGCCAGTGCAAAGCCGCCTGCCCCTACAACGCCATTACCTACGTACCCGTCCCGTGCGAGCAGGCCTGCCCCGTGGACGCCATACACAAAGGGGAAAACGGCTTCGCGCAGATTGATTTTGACAAATGCATCTCCTGCGGACACTGCATGGACGCCTGCCCGTTCGGCGCCATTATGGAGCGCAGCCAGCTCATTGACATTTTAAGCGCCATGAAAAGCACGCGCAAAGTCTGCGCCGTGGTGGCCCCGTCCGTTGTGGGCCAGTTTAACGCCACCCTGCCGCAGCTGCTGACGGCCGTTAAAAAAGCCGGTTTTGACAAAGTAACCGAAGTGGCCGAAGGAGCCGACGTCACCACGCGCAACGAGGCCAAAGAACTCATTGAACGGCTGGAACGCGGCGACAAGTTTATGACCACCTCCTGCTGTTCCGCCTGGATACAGGCCGTGCGCAAACATTTGCCCGCTTTGCAGAAATATGTGTCCGATACGCACACGCCGATGTCCTACATTGCCGAGATTGAAAAGAAAAACGGTTATGAAGTGGTGTTTATCGGACCCTGCGTTTCCAAACGCGTGGAAGGACGCGAGGACCCCAATGTGGACTATGTGATGACTTACGAAGAACTGGGCGCCCTGCTGGACGCGCGCGGCATCAACCCCGCCGAATGCGAAGAAACCCCGCTGGACCCCAAAGTATCCGGTGAAGGTCGCTATTACGGCGTTACCGGCGGCGTGGCCAAAGCCGTGGAAACAGCCGTCAACGGACACCGTCCCGTTAAAATGATGACTATTAACGGCCTGGACAAAAAGTCCATGCTGATGCTCAACGCCTACGCCAAAGGCGTGGGTGATTTCCAACTGTTGGAAGTGATGAGCTGCAAAGGCGGCTGCATCGGCGGGCCGTGCACATTATGCAGCCAGGCCAAGGTGATTAAACCCATCAAAGACCTGGTGGATGCCAGCCCGCATATAGCCCCCGTCTTCGACAAACAAAAAGAAAACAAATAAGTTTAAAAAAGGCCCCGCTTAAAGCGGGGCCTTTTTCATAGAGAAAAACTTAGTTTAGCGCATACCCGCTACACACCCCGCCTATAGCATTGACGCAACTCTGCCATTGGCCTGCTACGCTGGTATCCAGGACGCCGCCCATACTTTTGCAGGCCTTAACTGCCGCTTTATTTGTATATACTGCCAGGCAATATATTTTCCCCGGCAGCTTGGAATGATCAAAATACATCGCATAACCTACTTTCCCTTTTTTGTCCAATCCTTGTACATATACCCTCATACCGTCTGCAGAGTCAGCCAAAACAAAACCATAACGTTGGTCGCCGCAGACGGCGCCTCTATTGTCTCTGTTTATTACACAATTGCCCGGCAGGGAGACACCCAGACTTCCCATTACGTCTGCCATCGTATAAAACGGATAATGCCCGTGGGTCAGATAATACATCTCCGCTCCTTCCTTCAGATTTTTAACGATGGGCATCAGGGTGGCCAGGCGGCTTTTGGCCACGGCGGTCTGATACTGCGGAAGTGCAATAGCCGCCAATATGCCGATAATTAAGACGACTACAAGAAGTTCTATCAGCGTAAAACCGGCCCGCTTGAAAGAAAGAGGATGAGATTCTGAGTAAAAACTCCTCAGAATGACATGGTAAATAAAACCGCCTAAAACGCTTTTAAAACGGTTTTTATATTGCAGATACATTTTTTGATAAATTTTGCTCATATGCAAAATTTATCAAAAAAAAAAAACAATGCAAGACCTTTTAAACAAAGCGGCGCAGCTTTTTCTTAAAAACAAGCCCGGCGCGCACTTTTGCCCCAAACGCCTGACGGAGAGGCCGCCCTGCAGAACAATGAATGCTTCCAAGAGAGACATCGGACCAGCGCATAAAACCCGGCTGCTCCCCATCTCTTTTTTATTATAATTTAAGGGATGATTAAAAAGATTTTTTTGCGCGATCAGGATGAAATCCTGCTGGCTTTGGGGGTGCAGGACCGCAAACTGCGCGCATTGGAAAAAGAATTTAAAATTGACGCCACCGTTAAATATAACGAGGACGGGCAGGGAGCGGAACTGTCTTTAAAAGGGACGCATTCGCGCCTGGACAAGGCTTTGGCCCGGCTGAAAAAAATTTTGGAAATGTCGGCCAAAATGAAAACCGAAGAGCCGGAGCGCGACCGCGTGCCTTTTAAAGACAATATCATTTTCCGCCCGGAGCACGCCCGCCCGGTGGAAGCGCGTACCGAAAATCAAAAGAAATACATAGAAGCCGTTTTTGACAATGACCTGGTCGTATCCGTCGGCCCCGCCGGCACGGGCAAAACATTTTTGGCCTGCGCGTGCGCGCTGCGCGCGCTGGAGCTGGGCATGGTGGAACGCATCATCGTCACGCGCCCCATTGTGGAAGCCGGCGAAAAACTGGGGTTCCTGCCCGGGGACATCAACGAAAAAACCGACCCGTACCTGCGGCCCATTTATGACGCGTTTTACGCCATGCTGGGCGTGGAACGTTTCCGCGCTTTAAAATACGGCAACGTACTGGAAATCGCTCCGCTGGCTTATATGCGCGGGCGTACGCTGGAAAAGGCTTTTATTATTTTGGACGAAGCCCAAAACACCCTGCCGGCGCAAATGAAAATGTTTTTAACGCGCATGGGCGTTAATTCCAAAATGGTGGTCAACGGGGATTTAACACAAATCGACCTGCCGCAAAAAAGCCAAAGCGCGCTTTTGCAGCTGCCCAAAATTTTAAAGGGCGTGCCCGGCGTGGCGTTTGCCGACTTCGGCCCCGAGGACGTCGTGCGTCACCCGCTGGTCAAAAATATTTTGCATGCATACGACAAATGGGAAAAGAAAACCCAAAAAGCGGCCAAATGAAAACAAATATTTTCTATCAAACCGACGTGCCCAAACACCTGCGCCGGACAGGGCTTTTTAAAAAGGCCTGTCTGGAAGCCTTAAAACCCTGCGCCAAAGAAAATGCGGAAGTAAACATCATTTTTGTAGACGAAAAGGAAATCCTGCGCGTAAATCAAACCTACTTAAACCATCATTATGTAACGGACGTTATTTCCTTTAACCATCCGCGGCCGCCTTTTGACATCGGCGCCCCGTGGGCTTTTGGGGACGTCTATGTCTGCTACCAAGTGGCGCGCAAAAACGCGCCGCTGTTTAAACACACTTATCTGCAGGAAATGATGATGTACGCCGTACACGGCTGCCTGCATTTAACGGGCATGGACGACCACGCCCCCCAAGACCGCGCCGAAATGGACCGCCGTGCCGAAAAGATTATTAAACTAACATTTAAAAAAACCGCCTAAAAGGCGGTTTTTAAAATTCATACAAACCATCAGCATTTAATTTGCCAAACATTGCGCATATTGTTTTGCCTTTATTCGAATATGCCCGACAGACCATACGGCCATCTTTTAATTTTCCGATTAAATAATATTGCTCTCTAGGGAAACGACTGCAGACCGCCAAAAATTCCCCCCATATGGATCCTTCAGCAGGACGGGTGGGACGGCAAATAAAATCTTCTGTCTCAAACCCTGGCACATAATAAGTGGCCGGTGTTCCCGGGAAGGAAATATCTAATTTGCCAATATCGGCCGCATATTCCCCGTTAGCCATAAAATAACGTTCTTCCGCATCTGCAATTGCCCGAACCAAAATAGTAATCCGACCGGCACGGGTTTTTTCCACCGCCTTGTCATATTTTGAAATAGCCACAGCAGTTAAAACACCAATAATCAACACCACGACTAATAATTCTATTAGCGTAAACCCGCCAAATCCCGTTTTAGAGCGGTTTTTTTCTACGTTCTGCTTCTTTTGATAAATTTTGTTCATAAACAAAATTTATCAAAAAAAAAAAACGATGCAAGCCCTTCTGCACCGCCTTCAAAAACTCCTCTGACCAATCAAAAACCCCTCAGCTAATCGTCACCACTTCCGGCTCCCCGTTGACCAACCTTAAATATTGCATTTTTCGGTGGAGGCCCACATCCACCGGGATAATGTTGCGCCCGTTATTGAGCACAATTTCATTCACTTGCGTATGTCCCACCACTTGGCACAGCTCGCTGCGCGGGCAAGAAGTCAGCAAATCATCCAGATCTTCCCAAAAAATGCCGCCAAATTTATCGGTGCCGCTGCGGTGCAGACTGATATTGAAAATCGGATGACGGAAAAATTCGTGCTTGATGGCCTCACGAAAAATCATATTGGTCAAAATGGCCACATTGTTTTCGCTCAGTTCATCCAGCTGCATTTTAAAAATTTTCATCAGTTTGTGCGTTACGCCCGCATGCGTAAACAAATAGCCTTTATAGGCGTAAGCCGCACGGATTTCAAAGTCCAACACCTGCCTTTTGAGCTTGTCACGCACCAAACGGGCCTCTTCTTTGCCAAAGCCTGAAATCAGGAAATTGCTCATCAGCAGCTCCAGCTCGTGGTTGCCCACCAGGCGGATTACTTCCCCCTGTGCATCATTGGCCTGACGCTGTATTTTATCCAGCAAATCATCCACCTGCCGCGGTTTGGGCCCCCGGTCAAAAATATCCCCCATCTGAACCAAGCGGTTTCGGCCGCCGCACCAGTTTAAATCTCCGTCTATCAGGCCGGCATGGCGCAGCATCAGCACAAAAGGCTCATATTGCCCATGCACGTCCCCGATAACAACTACCTGGCGGTGTGGTCTTTGCTCATTCATAAATAATATAATGACAGTATAGCAAAATTCGCATTTCTGACAGAGGTTAATCTATCCATATGCGCATTTCCCCCCGCGTGCTGAAAGAATTGCAACGCCTGCTGGGCCCTGAAAATATCCTGACGGACGAAATTTCCCTGGCGTTAAACGGCTATGACTGTTCCCAAAGCCGCCACCGGCCCGACGCCGTGGCCACGGTGCACAATGCCGCTCTGCTGGAACCGCTTGTCTGCCTGCTCGCGCGGGAGAAAATCCCTTTTGTTCCGCGCGCCGCGGCCACCAATCACGCCGGCAGCTGCGCCGCGGTTCAGGGCGGGGTGGTGCTCAATTTAAACCCGCTGGATCAAATTTACCAAATTGATACCGCAAGAGGTTTTGCCGATACAGCCCCGTGTGCAGTTACCGGGGATTTGCAGGCCGCGCTGGCGCCGCTTGGTTTTTTCTACGCACCGGATCCTGCCAGCGAAAAAGTCAGCACCTTAAGCGGCAACCTGGCCCAAAACGCCAGCGGCGCGCGCTGCCTCAAATACGGCAACACTTCTGACAATACGCTAAACATTGAATTTATTTCCCCTTCCGGGGAAACCTTCGTCCTGCGCCATGACGCGCCGGGGCCGGACTGGCTGGGCCTCATAGCCGGCAGCGAAGGAACGCTGGGCCTCATCAAACGCCTGCGCGTAAAAATATTGCCCGCACCCAAACACGTTAAAACTTTTTTAGCCACTTTTCCCTCTTTAGCCGCCAGCGTGCAAACCGTCAGCGATTTAGTGGCACGGGGCCTAATTCCGCGCTGTGTGGAAGCCATGGACCAAATTACCACCCGCGCCGTGGAAGACTTTGCCCATGCCGGTTATCCCAAAGACGCGCAGGCGCTTCTAATTATTGAGTTAGACGGAGATATAAAACACATTAAACAAGACGCGCAAACGCTGGAGGAGCTTTGCCGCCAAAACGGCTGTGATACTTTTGCCGCCGCACGCACGGAAGCCGAACGCGAAAAACTCTGGCGCGGACGGCGCGCGGCTTATTCGGCCATGGCGGCGCTGGCGCCTAATGTGGCGGTGGGGGACGGCACCGTGCCGCGCAGCGAACTGCCGCGCGCGCTGGCGCAGGTGCGCTGGGTAATAGACCGCTGCGGGGTAACGGCCAGCCTGCTTTTTCACGCGGGAGACGGCAATTTCCACCCGCAAATTGTTTTTGACGTGCGTAATCCCGACCAAACCCGCCGCGTCAGCCGGGCCCTGCATGAAATTTTGCAAACCTGCGTCCGTTTTGGAGGAACAGTATCGGGCGAACACGGCATCGGCGTGGAAAAACGCGCCGTTATGGCCTGCCAGTACAGCCGCGAAACCCTGCGTCTTTTTCAAAAAATCAAACACGCCTTTGACCCGGACAACCTGGCCAATCCGTCCAAAATCATCCCGATTGGATTTGAGGAAAAGGCTTCCCCCTGCACGGAAACAGACCCCGAAGTATTGGCCCTGTCATCGGAAATCAAACGCCGCTTTATGCAAAAAACGCCATCCGTCATCGCGGGGAGCAATTCCCGGTTGAAAAGCGCCTCGACGCATATTTTATCCGCCGCACCGCTGCACCGTATTTTGGAAATTGACAAAACCAATTATATGGCGGTGGCACAGGCCGGCGTAAAAGTGCAGGACTTGCTGGCCGAACTGAAAATGCAGGGGGCGGACGCCAAGCTGCCCAAAAGTTACACCGGCACGCTGGGAGGCTTGGTCGCGTCCAAAGCGGCGGCGGAATTTATCAGCCAAATTACCGGCCTGCAAGCCATCCTGCCTAACGGAGATGTTGTGGAGTACGGCGGCAAACTGATGAAAAACGCCGCCGGCTACAATTTATGCCGTCTGTTTACCGGCTCGGCCGGTGCGCTGGGCATGATAACCAAATTGACGTTTAAAATATACGCCACTGCGCAGGACCATACGGCCAAACCGCAGCCGTTATTGTCTTTCACGCCGGACAATCTGTTCCGCGCCGTCAAGAAAGAGCTGGACCCGGACGGCCTTTTCCGCACGCCCGTTTTTGAAGGAGAGAAAAAATGAAAAAGAAAAAATTTTCCCTCTCTTCCCCGCTCCGCGTCGGCGGCCCCGCAGGCGCACGAAGCCTAAAAGAAAGCGTGGACTACTGCACGCGCTGTAATGCCTGCGTGCAAAGCTGCCCCTCCTACTTGCTGCACCGGGAAGAAGCTTATTCCCCGCGCGGGCGCAACCAAATTGTACGCCTGCTGGCTGAACGAAAAATCAAATTTACGTCCAATGCTCCGCTGATAAAGGACGTTACCCGCACCTGCCTGCTGTGTGCGCGCTGCACCGCAGCTTGCGCCGGAGCATTGCCCATGGCGGACCATGTGCTGGCACTGCGCCGTGCGGCGGGATGGAATTTTTTGCCCGCACCGCTTAAAATGTTCCTGCGCCTGCACGGCACTCGCCCCAAAATATTTGAACGGCTGCTTGCGCCGCTGCGCCTGCTGCGCCGCCTGGGTCTGGTGCGCCTGCTGCGCATAAGCGGGCTCTTGCGCCTCTCTGCCCTGCAATGGATACGACACGCGGACGATATAGTGCCTCGCCGCGGCCGTTCTTTGCAAAAAATACTGAAGAAACAGAAAATAAACCTCTCCCCGGAAAATGCGGACATACTGTACTTGCCTTCTTTTGAAGCCCAATATCTGAACGCGGAACAGGCCCGTTGCATCCTGCACCTGCTCAAATCCAAAAGCCCCTGCATTCTGCTGAATATTCCTTCGGGACTGTTTGAATACATATACGGAGATTTGGCTTTAAGCCTGGCTCAGGCCAAACAGCTGCTAACCGTTTGGAACAAACTGGCCGGCAAACGCAAACTGCCGGTTCTGACCGACAGCATAGAAGTGTATGGATTTTTAAAACATTTTCCCGTTTTATTCGCCGCTTATCCATCCTGGCACAAACGCGCGGCGGCCTTTGCCGCCAAAGTGCTGTTTGTAACAGATCTGCTCCCGACTCGGCCGACGGAAACGGCCGCGGCGGACGGACTTTGCGCGCTGGACGCGTCATCGGTTTTATACCCGGCGGAAGATGCCGCCGCCAAAGCGCGTAAAATATTAAAAACACATTTCGGAAAAAATTTTGTAGAGTGTGAGTATAGCCGTTTCGTCACCCTTGCAGGCGGCCTCGCTTTTGTGCGCGGCGCGCAGACACAGGAAACGGCGCTTGAAAACGTCAAGGACGTCGCACGGCGGCAAATCACACAGGTATATTGTCTGTCGGGTTTGGCCGCCCTGGAGCTGGACGCCGCATTGCGTCGGCATTATCCGCAGGCGCGGGCGCGGCACATAGTGCAAATGCAGGCAGAGCCATGACCGAATTCAAGAACGACCCCCCGAAACTGTCCGCCGACGAGAAATTAAATCTGCTCGTCGAGTTTGGCGCACGCATCTCCAGCGAATTGCGCCTGGATAAACTTTTGGATATCATCGCCCAGCAAATTACCCGCATGCTCAACGTGGGCCGCTGCACCATTTACTTAAAAGACGGCGAAAGACATGAGCTCTGGTCCAAAATTGCACAGGGGAGAGGCTTGGAACACACGGAAATACGCGTGCCGCTGGACGGGAACAATGTGGTTGCCGTCGTCGCTCGCACCGGGCAAACCATTAATTTGCCCAACGCCTATGAAGACGAACGTTTTTCCATGGACGTAGACATGGTGACCGATTTCCGCACACACTCCCTGCTGGCCGTGCCGCTAAAAAACAATGCCGGCAAAGTGCTGGGTGTTTTCCAGGTGGCCAATAAAGCAGACGGCACCCCCTTTGACAAAAAAGACGAAGGCATCTTGCTGCTGCTGGCCACACTGGCCGCCAGCTCCATTGAAATCGCACGCCTATACCAGGACGTGCACGTGGCCCAGCTGGAAACCATATACCGCCTGGCCGTCACCGCCGAATACCGCGACCAGCAGGACACCCGCGCCCATTTAAAAAACATCAGCATTATCTCTTATCTGCTGGCACTGGCGCTGGGCATGAGCAAAAAAGAGGCGGAACTCATCAAAAACGCCAGCCCGCTGCATGACATCGGCAAAGTGGCGCTGGCAGACAACATTCTGTTAAAACCGGGCCGTCTGACGCCGGAAGAATTTGAAATCATGAAATCGCACACCATTTACGGCGGGCGGATTTTGGAAGGGGCCCATTCCAAGGTGCTTCAGGTAGCTCACAAGATGAGCCTCTACCATCATGAGAAATGGAACGGCACCGGCTACCCCAAGGGCCTTAAAGGCGAAGACATCCCGCTGGAAGCGCGCATTATTACGGTGGCGGACGTATTTGACGCATTATGTGTGGAACGCGTGTATAAAAAAGCCTGGAAAACAGATGACGCTTATTTATACATCCTGGGAGAAAGCGGCAAAGCGTTTGATCCGCGCATCGTGGCCGCGTTTAAAAAGATTTATTCTTCCGTACGCAAGCTTTACCTCAATCAAACGCCCCGACAGAACGTCCCGACGCAGGCTGAGCACTTCCGCCCGGCGGACAAGCCCTCCGTCCCTCCGGGCCAAAACTGACGCTTCTGCTTTTGCCTGCCAAAATTACTAAAATATAGTGTCCTTTTGGCTTTCAACCTTAAGTACATATTTTCAGAACAAACGAGGAAATGATGGACAAAAAGACCGTTTTGGTGGGTCTAAGCGGGGGAGTGGACTCCGCCGCCGCGGCCCTGCTGCTTAAAGAACAGGGCTGGCGCGTCATCGGCGCAACCATGCTGATTTGGGATCCTTCCCTGCCGCTGCCGCAGGGCCCGCGCAACGCCAACGCCTGCCTGTCTCCGGAAAAAGAGGACGTCAGTGAAATCCGCGCACTGGCCCAAAAAATAGGCATAGAATATGTAACCGTAGACTGTCGCGAAGCCTACCGCCGCGCGGTGTTGGACAATTTCCGCTCCGAATACGCCAGTGGGCGCACACCCAATCCGTGCGTGATTTGCAACAGCGTCATCAAATTCGGCGTATTGCCGCAGGCGGCACGCGAACAGGGTATTGCGTTTGACAAATTCGCCACCGGCCATTACGCCCGCGTGGAGCAGGACCGGCAGAGCGGAGATTACCTGCTCAAAACCGCCAAGGATTTATCACGCGACCAAAGTTACTTTTTACACCGCCTGACGCAAAAGCAACTTTCGCAGGTGCTTTTCCCGCTGGGGGAAATGACCAAGGACGAAATACGCCAAATAGCGCGCCGGGCGGGGCTGGCCGTGGCCGACAAACAGGACAGCCAGGATTTTTATTGCGGGGATTACAACGACCTGCTGAATTTCCCCAACAAGCCGGGCGACTTGGTGCTGCAGGACGGCACCGTCATCGGCCGCCATAAGGGCATTTGGGGATATACCATCGGCAAACGCAAAGGATTGGGCATCAGCGGTTTTAAAGAGCCCATGTACGTGGTGGGCATAGACGCGCCTAATAACCGCGTCATCATCGGCCCCAAAGCGGCTTTGTACTCAGGCTCTTTGCACGCGGCGGACCTGACCTGGACGCGCGGCCATGCGCCTGCCTCCGCGTTTGAAGCCCGCATTAAAATACGCAACCTGCACCATGCCGCGCCGGCACGGGTAACCGTCAGTGCGGACGGACAAAGCCTGCAGGCTGTTTTTGCAGAGCCCCAACTCTCCGTCACCGCCGGGCAAAGCGCCGTGCTTTATGACGGCGATGTAGTTTTGGGCGGCGGCGTGATTTTGTAAACCGGCTGCAAATAAGCTATAATATATAGGCTTACTAAAGAGCGTTTCGCCGCATAAGAGGCGGCGGAGAGTTTTTTGCTCTTTAAAACGGAAATAACATGTACGCAATTATTGAAACTGGTGGAAAACAGTACTGGGTGAAACCCGGTCAAGATCTGCAGGTTGAAAAGCTGGACGCGGAAGCGGG
>CALUXH010000079.1 GCA_944324695.1 uncultured Elusimicrobiales bacterium
AAAAAGCCCAGGCTACAAGCAACAAAGATAACACAAAAACCATAATTTTTTATATAATATGTATACGGATTTTTTGCCGGTTACGGAAGGTGGTGAAAAAAGTTAATGGTTTTTGTCAAAGTCAGAGACGCCGAACACCTGGAAGAAGCGCTCAAACGTTTTAAACGCGAGTGCGAGAAAAACGGCATTCTCAAGGAAATCAAACGCCGCGAGACCTACATGCCGCCCAGCGTGAAGCGCAAAATCAAATCGCAGGAAGCGCAAAGACGCGCCCGCCGCACCAAACGCCGGCGCTATTAATATCAGCAGTTTTCAAGGCAATAGTCCACGGACATCCGGGGGCTATTGCTTTCTTTGGCCTATGCGCGCGGGCGTGTGCGCGCGTACGGGGCTACGACGGTAACACAGGAACGCCATGCAGGAAAATCTGGCCGAAAAAATCAAACAACGTATAGACCTGGTGGAATTTGTGCGCCAGTATGTGCCGCATTTGAAAAAAGCCGGCAAAACCTGGAAGGCCTGCTGCCCGTTCCATAAAGAAAAAACCCCCTCTTTTACCGTCAGCAGCGAAAAGGGACTGTATTACTGCTTCGGCTGTCAGGAAGGCGGCGATATTTTCGATTTCCTGATGAAAATGGAAAATTTGTCTTTTAACGAAGCCGTGCGCAAATTGGCCGACATCGCCGGTGTGGAATACCGTCCACAGGGCGGCTTTTCGGCGGCGGAACAGCAGCGCATCAACGCACGCAAAACGCTGGACTGGGCCAAAGGATTTTATCATAAAAACCTGATGAGCGCCGGCGGGGAATTTGCCCGCAATTACGTCAAAAGCCGCGGTCTGACCAAAGAAACCGTGCAAAAATTTGAACTGGGCTTTGCCAAAAACGACGCCGTCGGTTTGTGCAAAGCCGCCCAGGCTAACGGCTATACTGCCCCGCAGCTTAAAGACGTGGGCCTGTGCGTGCAGACCGCTTACGGCGCGCGGGACTATTTCCGCGGACGGCTGTTGTTCCCCATCATTAACCAGCGAGGCGAGACGGTAGGCTTCGGCGGACGCATTCTGGGCGAAGGAGAACCGAAATATTTAAACTCCCCCGAAACCCTGCTTTTCAGCAAAAGCCACGTACTTTACGGACTAAATTTTGCGGGCCCCGCCATACGCAAAGCGGGCCGCGCGGTATTGCTGGAAGGGTATATGGACGTGATTGCCTGCCATCAGGCGGGCTTTGAAAACACGGTGGCTCCGCTGGGCACCAGTCTGACGGCCGAACACGCCAAATTGCTTAAACGCTACACGGACAACGCCGTCGTGCTTTTTGACCCCGATGCCGCCGGCATCAAAGCCGCCCTGCGCGGCGCGCTGGTGCTGATTGAACAGGGCCTGTTTGTCAAAGTGGCGTCTTTGTCCGACGGGCTGGATCCGGACGAATACATCGCCGAATACGGCAAAGAAAAATTTGAAGAAGTGCTGGACAAGGCGCAGGATTTGATCGCTTTCCATACGCGCCTGCAGCTGGGTTTGTATCCCCGCCCGCTGAATCCGCAGGCAAAAACGGCCGTAATCAGCGAACTGACGGAAACCTTGCTCAAACAGCCGGACCCGATTGTCCGTCGAGAATGGGCCAAATACGTGGCCGAACAGACGGGCGTGGACGAAGAGCTGGTGTTGGAACGTCTGCGCGGCAGGGAACAGGCCGCGGCGCGCTTTCAGCAGCGTTTTAACGCCGCCCAGACACAGACCGCCGTGCCGCAAGCGGAACATTTCAATGCGGCGGAAGAAAATCTGGTGGGCTGGCTGCTGCGCTTTCCGCAGTATGCCAAAGGATGTGAAGAATTGGCCCCCCAATTTGACAGCCGTGCGCTGGGAGAACTCTTGCAGGCTTTGTGCCGCGCGGCGGCGGAAAATCCCGCACCGGAAGGATTTGCGGACCGGGTCAGCGCTTTGGCTCCGGCGCAGCACAAGCTGGCCGTACGCCTGTGCATGCAGGAGCTGCCGCGCGACTTTCAAGCCCAGCGGGATATTGCCTCCTGCAAAAAAGCCGTGGAAAGGGAAGCCCTGCAGCGGCAGCTGGCCTCCGTACGTCAGCAGATTAAAACAGCCGGGGCCGGGCAGGTGCCGGCGCAGCTTTTACAGCGAATGACGCAGTTGCAAAACAAATTAAAAAATTAGCGGAAAAGAGGTACATCACACATGGCAAATTCGGGAAACAAAGTTTTGAAAGAATTGGTGGATGCGGGCAAAGAAAGCGGCATGCTGTCGCTGGATGAAATCAACCGTTCGCTGACCGCCAATTCCATAAGCGCCGAAGATATTGACGGCCTGATGGGTACATTGGAAGACATGGGCATACAGGTGGTGGACGACAAAAAAATCAAATCCGCCTCCCTGGCCGACAAAGAGGTATACACCGACGAGTGGGCCTCCTCCAACCCCGACATTTCCAACTCTATCCGCATGTATCTGTCCGAAATGGGCAAGGTACCCCTGCTGACGCGCGACGAAGAAATCACCCTGGCGCGCAATATCCGCGAACGGGAAAAAGAACTGCGCAAACTGGTACTGGAATCCCCCATCACCATGCGCGAAATCTGCAACTGGGAAGAACTGGTGGATCAGGAAGAAATGACCACCAAAGAACTGATGCCGCGCGGCAAACGCACCACGCGCGAGCTCAACAACATGCGCAAAAAACTCAAAGAAGCGGCGCAGTTTATCGGCAAGCGCGAGCAGGAAATCACCAAGCTCATGAAAGAGCTGCGCGAAAACAATCTGTCCGAAAAAAAGCGCAACAAAGACATTGAATTGCTGGAAGCCAAACAAAAGGAAGTGGTGGCGCGCATTACCAAACTGAATTTAAACCAAAATAAAATCAAACGCCTGACCAACAAAATCAAAAACCTGGCCGACCGCCTTAACGAAACCCGCGCGGACATGGCCCGCTTTGACGAATATTTCGGCCCGTATAATGAAGTCAAAAAGCTGGTAAACGCGTTTAAAAACAATAAAATCAGCGAGAAAGATTTTAAGAAAAAAACCAAATTCTCTCTGGAAGAACTGGAGCGGGCACTGGCCAATACTGAATCCGTCCGCGCACGCCATGACCGCATGGTGGAAGCCCTGCCCATGACGGAAAAAGACTTTTTGGCATTTAATGACCGCATCGTATTTTTTGAAGATATGATTTTGCAGGACAAATTAAAACTCATCAAAGCCAACCTGCGCCTGGTCGTATCCATCGCCAAAAAACACGTCAATTCCAATTTGGAACTGTCCGACCTGATACAGGAAGGCGGTCTGGGACTGATGAAGGCCGTGGAAAAATTCGAATATAAACGCGGGTTTAAATTTTCCACCTATGCCACCTGGTGGATACGCCAAAGCATCAACCGCGCCATTGCCGACCAGGCCAACACCATCCGCATCCCGGTGCACATGAAAGAACTGGTGTCCAAACTGACCAAAGTCACCAACAAATTCCGCCAGGAACACGGGCGCGAGCCGACGCTGGAAGATTATTCCAAAACCCTGCGCCTGTCAGTGGAAAAGGTTAAAAGCGTGCTGAAAATCATGCAGGATCCCATTTCCTTGTCCACGCCCATCGGTGAGGACGAGGATTCCAACCTGGAAGATTTCATTGAGGATAAGAACGGCCCCAACCCGACCACCTCGGCCGTGGATTTCCTGCGCAAACAGGAAGTGGCCGACGTGCTCAATACCCTGTCTGAACGCGAGGCCAAAATCATCCGCCTGCGTTTCGGCATAGATTCGGGCTATCCGCGCACGCTGGAAGAAGTGGGCAAGATGTTTAACGTCACGCGCGAACGGGTGCGCCAGATTGAGGCAAAAGCCATACGCAAGCTGCGCCACCCCAGCCGCACCAAAATGCTAAAAGACTATCAGGAATAGTAAAACACACAAACAGCCCCGGAAACACCCGGGGCTGTTCTCCGTCAAGGTTGTTTTAAATACCACTCTTTCAGGCGTTCTTCCTGCTGATAGATTATTTTGCTTTGAAGGGCTGCGTCCAAACTTTCGGAAAATTTTTGCTCCATAGAGGCAAGCGGCTGTTTATTTCCTTTTTTATGAAGAAAAGGCGCAGAAACAGGTTCAGAAACCGATATATTTCCCTGGGCGGTTTTTAATGCCGACCCCGTCACTTTGCGTTGGACAATTTGCCCTTCTTTATCAAATTCCAACTCAATGGAAACAGCCGGTTCTTTGTCAAACACACCACGCTGATATACGGCTACGCCTTTTTTGCCCTTCTTGCGGAAAGGGCGGATATATCCTACAGCCGAAACGAAACCGTTTTCGCCGAAGCATTTAAACAGATTCTCTGCTCGGCGCGGTTCTACTAACAAAAACGTCTTTTTCGGCATATAACTCAGCATAAATACTTCCGCCTGTACTGTTTTTCCACCCTGCACAATCAGACGGTCCCTTCTGTCATAGCTGTAGGAATAATATATATCTTCTCCTTTGCTTCCGCGTGCAAAAATCGGTCGCCCGGCTTTATCCCTGCGCAGAATAGTTTCTTGTCTTTGCACAAAGGGGTCCAATGCCCCCTGTAAATCCAGAGGAAATATTTTTTCTTCTGTTTTACGCCCATTTTGAAAGACATCCAAACGCCATTTGTTCCCAAGCGGAATAATGGCATAAGGACCTTTGGTGACAGGAGCGCCATGGACATATACGATATCTGAATCTTTGCACAAACTGTGCCACCCAGACATTCCCCCCCGTTTAATACCTAACGTCAAATCAATTAAATTAATCATTCCGTCCGCGTCATCACAGGTCAGTTTTTCGCTCTGATTCATTATACTTTTACGGCTTTCTTCCGTACTGTATACGGGATGGGAATTAATGCTGCGGACTCTTTTATATTGGTCGCTCATCCCTAGAGAATGACCGATTTCATGCAAGGCAGTAGCACCTATCCCCTCCCCCATTATTCGCTGTATAAAATTATTTTGAGGAATAAAAACAGCCGGGAGATCCCCCTCCTCCTCCTTGGGCCTATAACACCCTCGCGCCATTCTGCCGCAAACCGACTGTATATCACGCAGAGGCCATATAAAAAACACGATATCTATTTTATCCATATCCGAACGAGAAGAGTCAAATTTTACCGAAACTCCCCGGTCCAAAAGAGACAATATATCGGAAAATTCTTTTTCCCTTCCGCTGCGGCGGATAATCTGCGCCGTCCCTTTAAACCACTGTGCATAACTTTCTGCAATGATTTTTTCATAATCTGCCCTTTTTGCACTTGCTTTTTCCTCTTTAATCCATAAAGATATGTTTACAGGCCGACTGTCCAGAATTTGGGGTAACAAAAAAAGCTCCCCCGGGCGCTGCGCTTTCGTTTGCGTGCTTTGGGGTTCAAAATAGTTGCTCAAGGCTCCCCACGGCGCCGCCGACAGGCACAAAGGCATAAAACAAATCAAAAATATAACAATTTTTCTCATAAAATATCTCCATTTGACGGGCCCGGTATCCGCCCCGTAACAAATCTATAGTATTAGTATAATAAAAAACCAACAAAAAACAAGAAAAAACCCCGCCTTTGGGGCGGGGTGGCACCAACAAAATCGGTTTATTTGTCTTTTTTACTTAATTCCTGCTCAAACACGCCGCGCAGGAATTCTTCCACCAAAGGCTTGGCCCCCAAACCGACCGCTATGGCAAAGGCCAGACCCAAAGAGGCCAAAATCACCACCGCCACATTGCCCACCAACTGACTGGCAAAACCCAGATTTTCCACGGCAATCAGCGCACAAAAAAACACCACAAACACATATACCGCACGGGAAATGAGTATGCCGCCTTTTAAATTATTGGCTTTGGCGGAATTTTCGATAATATTGCCCAGCAGCTTACCCAAAAGCAGACCGGCGAACAAAATAAGCACCGAAACAAACAGCGTGGGAATAAATTCCAAAAACCGCGTAAACAAATCACGGATAATGGCCAGGTGCAGCACGTCAGCGGCCAGCACGACGGCGTAAAAAATCACGGCCCAAGCCAGCACAAAAGAGATGATATACGTCGGGGATTTGCCCAACCCAAAACGCACGCACAGCTCATTAATGCCCAGTTTGGACGTCTTGTCATCAAATGAAATTTTATTCAACAGCTTTTTGGCGTAAGAACCCACAAAGCGGGACAAATACAGCCCGATGACCAAAATCAAAATGGCTATCAGCAACGCGCCCAGTACGCGGGCCGACTGTTCGGCCAAAGCCAAAAAATGCTCGCTCACGCGAGAGGATACCAGTTCCAAACTCATAGCGCCTCCTTTTTTTCCATTGTAGCAAAATTTAAATTGCTAAAATAGACATATGAGCTCTGTGCAGTATTTAAAAGGCATCGGGCCGGCCAAGGCCAAAGTGTTTGAACGGCTGGAAATTTTTTCCGTCGCGGATTTATTGCATTATTACCCCCGCGCTTATCAGGACCGGAGGGAAAACGCCCCCAACGCAGGCCTAAATCCGCCGTCGCTGGTGGTATTTAAAGGCCGCGTGCTGCGCGCACAAACGGTGCCGGCGCGCGCGGTGCTGATTTTCAAGGCCTTTCTGGCCGACGCGCAAAATAACCAAATAGAATGCACTTGGTTTAAAAGGCGTACCTTTCGCAATTTCCGCTTCGATCCGTTTGCCCAGCTGAAAAAAGATTTTAAAACAAATGCCGAAATATGGGTCATCGGCCGGCGGGAAAACCGCAACAATTTTTTTGACAATAAAATAAACGTAGAAGAGTATTATCCGGCTTCCGACCCTGCCAGCGTATGGCAGACGGGACGCATTACGCCGGTGTACGGACTGACCGAAGGACTGACCAACAAACAGATGCGCCAGTATATGCATGAGGCGTTGTCAGCCGCCGAAGCGACGCACGAGCCGGATATTTTGCCCCCCGCCTTGGCGGAAAAGCGCAAATTTTTAGGCAGTGCGCAGGCCCTGCGCGCGGTGCATTTTCCCAGCAGTCTGGCGGAACTGGAAAATGCGCGGGCCCGGCTGGCCTATGAGGAATTTTTACTTCTGGCCACGGCCTGGGGCGTAAAACGCACGCAAAAGAATATTTCCGCCAAAAATTATACTTATCAAATTAAAAAACATCTGCTCACGCCGTTTAGACAAAATTTAGGCTTTGATTTTACAAACAGTCAGAAAAAAGTAATTAATGAAATTTTCGCCGATTTACAAGCCCCCCGTCCCATGAACCGGCTTTTACAGGGCGACGTAGGCTCGGGCAAGACGCTGGTGGCTCTGTCGGCCATGTTGCTGGCGGCGGAAAACGGCTACCAAAGCGCGCTCATGGCCCCGACGGAAATTTTGGCCGAGCAACACTATTTAACCTTTCAAAAAATACTCAAAAAACTCAAAGTCCCCGTGGCGGTGCTGACTTCCAGTACCAAAACGCCGGAACGCAAAAAAATCCTGTCCGCGCTGGCGGACGGCTCGCTGTGCGTGGTGGTGGGTACGCATGCGCTTTTGCAAGATGACGTACAATTTAAAAATTTAAAGCTCGCCGTCATTGACGAGCAGCACCGCTTCGGCGTGCGTCAGCGCGGCAAATTAAAAGAAAAAACCGAGAAACTGGATTTGCTGACTATGACCGCCACGCCCATACCGCGCACGCTGGCGCTGGCGCTATATGGGGATTTGGCCGTATCCACTTTGACGGAGTTACCCCCCGGCAGACGCCCCATCGCCACGCAAATGACCGACGAATACCGCGCCAACCACATCGTAAACGAAGAAGTGCAAAAAGGCCGCCAGGCGTATATCGTTTATCCCTTGATTGAAGAAAGCGAAAACATATCCGCCAAGGCCGTCAGCGAAGAATTTGAAAAACTTAAAACCGTTTTCCCACAATTTAAACTGGCCATGCTGCACGGGCAGATGAGCCGCACGGAAAAAGAAAACGTCATGAAAGATTTTGCCGCGCATAAAACCGATATTCTGGTCGCCACGCCCGTTATAGAGGTAGGCATAGACGTGCCCAACGCCACCGTGATGGTTATACAAAACGCCGAACGCTTCGGCCTGGCCAGCCTGCACCAGCTGCGAGGGCGCGTGGGACGCGGCGTACATGACAGCCGTTGTATTCTGGTGGCCCAGCATCAGGGTTCCGTGGCGCGCGAACGGCTAAAAATCATTTGCGAAACCTGCGACGGGTTTAAAATAGGCGAGAGGGACATGCAGTTGCGCGGCCCGGGCGAAATTTTGGGCACGCGCCAAAGCGGAGAACTGGAATTAAAAGCCGGAGATTTGTTTAAAGACCGCAATATCTTGCAATGGGCCATAGAAGACCGCGACGAACTGCTGGCAGAAGACCCCCTGCTTAAAAAGCCCGAGCACGCCGCCTTTAAAAACCGTCTACTGGAGCTGTATCAGAAAAATTGGCACCTGATTGATTTAAGTTAATATCCCAGACTGGCACACAAACCGGATATGTTGCTTTCGCAAGAGGTTTTCCCGGGATATTCGGACTGATCCAGCCAAATAATATACCGGCTGCGCATTTTCTCCTTCAGAGCGGAAGAATCCCCGCTCGCCACGGCTTCGTCTACGGCTTCTTTATCCGGGATATCATACAAACACAAATTGGCGTCAAGACCCGCAAACATATCTACGACAAAATCCTGGCAAACCAAAAGCCACCGTGGGGACATTCCTCCATCCGAACATCCCGGATAGCGGATAACCAGCTCAGACCATAGGGTCGGATATGTTCCGTTGGCCATATAGTACTCTTCCATGCCTTCTTTTAGAGATTTGCCTGCCGTGACCAGCTGCATATAATGGGCTTTGGCCACCGCTTTCTGATACTGCGGCACGGCCACGGCGGCCAAAATGCCGATGATTAAAACAACGACTAACAACTCTATTAAGGTAAAAGCGGCGTTTTTCTCGTTCTTCATGCGAAAAGTGTATCAAAAAAAAAAAACGAGTCAAGAGTTAGAGCTTAAACAACAAAAACATTCCTGCGGAAAAACGGCACAGCAACCTATTTCATGTTAACTTTATTTCAACATGGCCTCTGCTTTTAAAAACACCATTATTATGAAATTTCCTTACCCAACTGCGGGCCTTGCGCTTCAAGATCTCCGTCCCACTGGATTTTATCCAGCGTTAAGCAAGCAAAAGAAACCTCTGTTCTCCTGCGGAGGGAAAGCCCATCGGCCCCGGGTTTATCCCCAGGTATCCATAAAAACCCCGCCTTTCGGCGGGGTTTTAAACTTATTTCTTTTCCTCTTCCAAACGTGGGAAAAGCGGCGGATACTTTTGTATCGGGCCGGGAGCCAAACGGCGCTGCATTTCAGCAGCCACCGAGGGCATAAACGGCTCTATCCATTGGGAGATAAAACGCAGCCCGCACACCAACTCCAGCAGCACCGCGGCCGCGGCGGCTTTGTCGGTTTTGGCCAATTCCCAGGGCTTTTTCTCATCCACCAGTTTATTAAGTTCTCCGGCAAAAGCATAAATGCTTTCCAAGACTTTGTCAAAAGCCAGCTCATTATAAAAGCCGTCAATGGCTTTTTCGGTTTCCCGCGCGCGGGAAAGCGTCTGCGTGCCTTCGCCGGCTTTTTCCGGCAAATCGCCTATGTTTTTGGCGGCCATGTTTAACGTGCGCGAAAGCAAATTGCCGATATTATTGGCCAAATCGGAATTGTAGCGGTTTTTAAAGCTGGTCATGGAAAAATCCCCGTCCTGCCCGAAAGGCACTTCGCGGAACAGAAACGCGCGCACGGGGTCCGTGCCGTACTTGTGCGCCAGCTCCACGGGGTTGACCACATTGCCCAAAGATTTGGACATTTTTTCCCCTTCCACCGTCCACCAGCCGTGCGCAAACACTTTTTTGGGCAGCGGCAGGCCCAGTGCCATCAGCATGGCCGGCCAAATGACGGAGTGGAAACGGAATATTTCTTTTCCGACCAAATGCAAATCCGCCGGCCAAAAATCTTCAAACTTTTCCGCGCCGAGTTTCTTTAAATGCTCTTCGTGCTCTTTTTTGTCTTCGCACAACAGCGTGCCCGCGCCCGTGGCGGAAATATAGTTAATCAGCGCGTCAAACCACACATACACCGTATGCGCGGGGTCGGACGGCACGGGTACGCCCCATTTGACTTTCGTGCGGGAAACGGACAAATCCCGCAGGCCGCCTTTGACGAAGTTGATGATTTCATTGGCGCGGAACTTGGGACTCAAAAAGTCCGGGTGTTCGGCGTAAAATTTCAGCAGTGCGTCCTGGTATTTGGAGAGTTTAAAGAAATAAGTTTCTTCGTGCAATTCGGTCAGCGGGCGTTTGTGCACGGGGCAGAGGCCGCCTTCCAGCATTTCGCTTTCGTCATAATACTGCTCGCAGGAGAGGCAGTACTTGCCGGAATAGGAACCTTTGTAAATATCGCCCTGTTTTAAAAGTTTTTCAAATACGGCCTGCACCACGTGTTCGTGTTTGGGGTCGGTGGTGCGGATAAAATCGTCGTAGGAAATGTTCAGCTCCTTCCACATTGCGCGGTACTGGGCGGATACGTCGTCGGTCCACTCTTTGGGGCTGACGCCTTTGGCCGCGGCGGATTTTTCAATATTCGCGCCGTGTTCGTCCGTTCCCGTCAAAAAGTGCACGTCCGCGCCCCGCTGGCGTTTATAGCGCGCCAAAATGTCCAACGCAATGGTGGTGTAGGCATGGCCGATATGCGGCACCGAGTTCACATAATAAATGGGGGTGGTAATAAAAAATTTCTTGCTCATATTCTCTCCGTTAAATTTGCACGCGCCATTTGTCCAAGCCCATCAGGGCGGTTTCCACCGTCAGCGCGGGCGACACATTGCGCGCCACGGCGATTTTGTAATTCTCCAATTTTTTTAACGCCTGTTGCAATTCTTTGCGCGCCGTTTCGTCCGGCGCCGACGTCCAGGCGTTATGCACGGCCAGCGTTACCACGTCCAGCACCGCCTGTGCGCTCTGGCGCGCCTGCGCCATGGTACGCGGCAAAGCCGCCGCACACGCCGCCGGCCACGCGGGCCCCTGCGGGGCGGACTGCAAAATTTCCAACGCTTCCGCCGCGCGCCGTGCGCGAGTCAAAGACCCCTGCGCATATTTGGCCGCCAAAGCAGGGTCCGCCGCTTCTGGGTCGGTCTGGCGCAGCAATTCCTCCACCGTACTGTCCGGCAAAGGCGCAAACTGCAGGGGCTGGCAGCGCGACAAAATCGTTTTCAGCATGGCCGCTTTTTTGTCCGTCAGCAAAATCCAGACGGTTTTTTGCGGCGGCTCTTCTATAAATTTGAGCAGCGCGTTGGCCGCTTCGGCCTGCATGCTTTGCGCCTCGTCCACAATAAACACTTTCCAGCCGCCCGCGGCGCTTTTTTGCTGGCTTTTGGCCGTAATGTCGCGTATCGTATCCACTTTTATACGCTGTTGCTTGGCCAATTCTTTTTCCAGCTCTTCTTCGTAGTTTTTGTCGCCGGGTTCTTTTTTCAGCTCCAGGCGCGCCTGATACAAAAAATCCGCCACCGTCACATCGGCATAGGTTCCCGCGTCTATGGCGCGGCAGTGCGCGCACAAACCGCATGCGTCGCCCTTTTCCCGCGCCTGCGGGTCCAAACAATTCAAAGCCTTGGCAAACTCCAATGCGGCTTTCTTTTTACCCACGCCCGAAGGCCCGCAAAAAAGCAGAGCCTGCGGTACGCGGCCCAACACGCTTTTCTGCAAATAGGCCGTCGCGGCCGGCTGGTTTAAGACTTCCGAGAAGGGCATAAATCCAAAATATGGTGCTTTTCCACCAATTCCGCCACGCGCGCGCGAATGGCGTCCACGTCCGCATCGGCGTCTATTAAATAGGCGTTTTCCGTCTGTTCGGCCAGTTTTTTGTAACCGTGGCGCATATTCTGCCGAAACTCCATATCTTCGCGCTCCAAACGGTCAGAAAACAGATATTCCCCGCGGGACGAAAAATATTTGTCCGACATCAGAAACACCAGCGTCAAATCCGGCTTAAGCCCCGTGGTGGCAATATGGTTTACCGTTTCTATCAATTTTAAATCCAGCCCGCGCGCATACCCCTGATAAGCACAAGTGGACATGGTATAACGCTCACAAATAACGATTTTACCGGCCTGCAGGGCTGGAATGATTTTTTCCTGCGTATGCTGGGCGCGGCTGGCTTCATAAAGCAAAAGCTCCGCCACGGGCCGCACGTCCAGCCCGGGCTCCAAGACGATTTGGCGTATGCGCTCCGCCGTCGGAGTGCCACCCGGTTCACGCGTGAGCACGGCGTCACAGCCGCGTTCCAATAAATAGTTGTAAAGCAGTTTGGCCTGGGTGGACTTGCCGCAGCGGTCCGGCCCTTCCAGTACGATAAATTTTCCTTTCATGTTATACAATCCCTTCCTGTGAGGTGACGATGCGCAGCTGCGGCGCGGCGGGGCGGGTCCAGCGGGAGGTGCGGATATCAGCCAATATGGCGGGCATTTTGCCCTGTGCAGTAACGATCAAATCCACCAGTTCGCGGTAGGCGCCGTCGCCGCCTTTTCTTTGGGTAACATAATGCGCCGCTCCTTTTACCGCGGGTACGGCATTGGGCACCGTGGCGGCCAGCCCCACACGCTCCAGCAGGGGCAAATCCGTCAGGTCATCTCCGATAAAGGCCACTTCTTCAGCGGTCAGGTTTTCCCGTTTGAGCACATCTTCCAGCGGGCCGGTTTTGGTTAAAAATCCCTGGTAAAAATAGTCCATGCCCAAATTGCGCGCGCGGGAAAGCGTGGTTTCATGCCGCCGCCCCGTAATAATGCCGCTTTTAATGCCCGACGAACGCAGCAACATAACGGCTATGCCGTCCAAGGCATTAAAGGATTTCATTTCCTCCACCTTGCTTTGCGGCGTCAGGAAAAAATTCAGCTTTCCATCCGTCCAAATGCCGTCTACGTCGTTTAAAAGGATTTTGATTTTGCGCGCGCGCGCCAGCAGCTCTTCGTTCATATACAGTTATTATAGCAAAAAGCCCTGAAGAGGAGCGGTGCCTGCTCCCCAAACGCGCTCAGCGCTTATTGTTTCCATGCTTCCGCTCCGCGCGCCGCAGTTTTTATATAATATAAGTACATTTAAAGAGGGGTCTTTTTCATGCCTAAACGATTTACCGAAAACGCGCAAAAAATTATTCTTATCGCGCAGGAAGAAGCCAAACGCTTAAATCACGATTATGTAGGAACGGAACACATTCTGCTGGGGCTGACGGCTCTGGACGGCACCGTGTCCAACAAAATTTTAGCCTCGCTGGGCGTTACGTTTCGCAAAGTGCGCCTGGAAATAGAAAAAATGGTCGGCGTGGGGGACGCCATTATGCTCATGGGCGAAATCCCGTTCACGCCGCGCGCCAAAAAAGTGCTGGAATACGCGGTGGAGGAATCGCAGTCTCTGGGCATGGAGCACATCGGCACGGAGCATATTCTGCTGGGGCTGGTGCGTGAAGAAGAAGGCCTGGCCGGCACCATTTTGCAGAATTTGGGTGTTACGCTGGACGCCGTGCGCGAAAGCACGCTGGGGTTTTTGGAAGGAGCGCAGGGAGAAGTGACGGAAGAAACCGTTTCTTCCGCGTTTGACCGCGCCGAAGAACCGGAAGAACCCGAAGAGCCGCGGCCGGCTCCGCAGCCGCATCACGCCGCGCCCCGCCCGCAAAAAAGCAAAACCCTGACGTTGGACGAATACACGCGCGACCTGACCGCACTGGCGGCCAAAAACGCATTGGATCCCGTCATTGGGCGCGAAGACGAAATTGAACGCCTGGTGCAAATTTTGGCACGCCGCACAAAAAACAATCCCGTGCTGATAGGGGACCCCGGCGTAGGCAAAACTGCCATTGTAGAGGGGTTGGCCCAGAAAATGGCAAAAGACGATATTTCCGACGTACTGAGCGGCAAACGTCTGCTGGCGTTGGATTTGGCTTCCGTAGTGGCCGGCACCAAATACCGCGGTGAATTTGAACAGCGCCTGAAAAATATTATTGACGAAGCCGCCGCGGACAAAAACAGTATCATTTTTATTGACGAACTGCACACGCTCATAGGCGCAGGCGCGGCGGAAGGGTCCATAGACGCGTCCAATATGTTAAAGCCCGCCCTGGCGCGCGGGGAAATACAGTGCATCGGCGCGACGACCTTTGACGAATACCGCAAATACATCGAGGCAGATACCGCTTTTGAACGCCGCTTCCAGCCCGTCACGGTGGACCCGCCGGATGTGGAGCAGACCGTTACCATTTTAACCGGCATACGCCCCAAGTACGAAGAGCACCACCATGTGCATTATACCGATGACGCCGTGCGCGCCGCCGCCGTCATTTCGGACCGTTATATCACCGACCGCGCCCTGCCGGACAAAGCCATAGACCTCTTTGACGAAGCCGGCGCGCGGGCGCGCCTGAAAAATGCGGCCCTGCCGCCCGAAATCCGCGAACAACAGCAGAAATACCAGGCCGCTTCGGCGGAAAAAGACGCGGCCATTCGCAACAAAGAATTTGAAAAAGCCGCCCAGGCCAAAACCAAAGAGGACAAACTCAAAAAACGCTTGGACGATCTCAAAACCAAATGGCAGGCCGAACGCGCGGCCAAAACCGTGGAAGTGACGGAAGAGGACATCGCGCTGGTGGCCAGCAAATGGACGGGCATTCCCGTTACGCGTCTGACGCAAAGCGAAACGGACAAAATCCTGCACATGGAAAAACAGCTGCACGAGCGCATTATCGGGCAGGAAGAAGCCGTGCGCGCCGTTTCTCAGGCCATACGCAGAAACCGCACCGGCTTGGGCAACCCGCACCGGCCTATCGGAGGTTTTCTGTTCCTGGGGCCCACGGGCGTGGGCAAGACGGAACTGGCCAAAAGCCTGGCCATGTTCTTGTTCGGCGATGAGGACGCCATGGTGCGCATAGACATGTCCGAATATATGGAAAAGTTCGCCGTGTCGCGCCTGATTGGCGCGCCCCCGGGCTATGTGGGCTATGAAGAAGGCGGCCAGCTGACCGAAGCCGTACGCCGCCGCCCCTACAGCGTGGTGGTGTTGGACGAGCTGGAAAAAGCCCACCCCGACATTTACAATATTTTGCTCCAGGTGCTGGACGAAGGAGCGCTGACGGACAATTTGGGGCACCGCGTGAGCTTTAAAAACTGCGTCATTATTATGACGTCCAACGTCGGCGCGCGGGAAATTACCAACAAAGGCTCCGGCCTCGGGTTTACCGCCTCGGCCACCGAAGAACAACAATACGACGAAATGCGCAAATCCGTCATGGACGAAGTCAAAAAGACTTTTAACCCCGAATTTATCAACCGTATTGATGAAATTGTGGTCTTCCACTCTCTTAACAAGCAAAACATCAGCGCCATTTTGGACCTGCAGCTTAAAAAAGTGGCCGCCAAACTGGCCGACCGCCAGCTGGAGCTGGAGCTGACCCCGCAGGCCAAAGAATTCCTCATTGAACAAGGCTTTGACGAAAAATACGGCGCGCGCCCGCGGCTGCGCACCCTGCAGCGCCAGCTGGAAGATCCGCTGGCCGAAAACATACTGGTCAAGCAGTATCCCGCGGGCACGAAAATTATTGTAAACTTAGATAAACACACCAAAAAACTCGGTTTTTCAAGCGCGGCGGCTTCACAGCCGGTGGCGGCTTAACCGTTTTTATCGGAGGACACATGGACGCAAACAAACAAAAAGCGTTGGAACTGGCCCTGGGACAAATTGAAAAAGCCTTCGGCAAAGAAGCTATTACCACTTTGGGCAGCGCCAATGTCAAAAAAGTGGACGCTATTCCCACCGGGGCCCTGTCTTTGGACCTGGCTTTGGGCGTGGGCGGCATTCCGCGCGGGCGCGTGATTGAAATTTACGGCCCCGAAGCCGGCGGCAAAACGACCCTTTCCCTGCACGTGGCCGCACAGGCGCAGAAAAACGGCGGCGTGGTGGCGTTTATTGACGCAGAACACGCCTTAGACCCCGTTTACGCCTCTTCCATCGGCGTTAATGTGGACGAACTGCTCATTTCCCAGCCGGATTCGGGCGAGCAGGCCCTGGAAATCGCCGAAAAACTCGTGCGCTCCGGCGCGGTGGATTTGATTATCATTGACTCCGTGGCCGCCCTGGTGCCCAAAGCCGAAATTGAAGGAGAAATGGGCGACGCACACGTCGGTCTGCAGGCCAGACTGATGAGCCAGGCCCTGCGCAAGCTGACCAGCATTTTGAACAAAACCAAAACGAGCATTATTTTCATTAACCAGCTGCGCCAGAAAATCGGCGTCATGTTCGGCAATCCCGAAACGACCCCGGGCGGACTGGCGCTGAAGTTTTATTCGTCCGTACGCATTGACGTACGGCGCATTGAAAACCTCAAAAAAGGCGATGAAATCATCGGCACCCGCGTGCGCGCCAAAGTGACCAAAAACAAAGTCGCGCCCCCGTACCGCCAGGCCGAATTTACCATGCTGCACGGCGAAGGCATTTCCCGCGAAGCGTGCCTGCTGGACAAAGGTGTGGAATCGGGCATTTTGGAAAAAAGCGGCAGCTGGTTTATTTACGGAGACGAGAAACTGGGCCAGGGTGCAGAGAATGCCCGCCAGTATTTAAAGGACAATCCGCAGCTGGCGGCTGAAATTGAAGACAAACTCTATGTCAAATATTTGGGCCACCACTACAACGGCAAAGCCGCCGAACCGGCCGAAGCCGCCGCAGAGCCTAAAGCCGAAAAGAAAACCGCAAAAAAATAGGTTTCCCTTACCAAAAAGAACGCCCCGCTTTCGGCGGGGCGTTCTTGTTGCGCAATACCCGATTATTTCAAAGCGCTTTTCATAGCCGCACAAAATTGTTTAGACGGGGAAACACAGTCTATTTCTCCCGGGCGGCTGGCATGCTGGTCATAGAAAAGAATAATCCTTCCCATTTCGCTGTTGTTATTGCAAGAAGCCGTGCCGCGGCTGTTTTTCCCCGGGCAATAATGCAGCTCCAGCTGCCTCTGCGGACGCTGGTTTACCCCCAAGTTATCCATTACCCAATCCTCTCCGCACAATACTTGGTTTTTAATAGAGGTACCCCCATAGAACCGACAGCCCGCCGGAATGGATATGTCCAAATTATCCAAATCCAACACATAGTCTCCGTTGGCCATATAATACCGCTCCTGCGCGTCTTTAATGGCCCGCGCCACCGGCATAAAACTCATCACACGGCTTGCCATAACCGCCGTTTGATATTGCGGCACGGCTATAGCCGCCAATACACCGATAATCAGCACAACAACCAACAGCTCAATCAGCGTAAAGCCGGCCCGTTTGACGACAAAAGAATGGGATTCTGAATTAAAACTTCTCAGAATAACGTTATCAATAAAGCCGCTTAAAACGCCTTTAGAGCGGCTTTTATTTATAAAAAAAATTTTTAAAAAAATTTTACCAAAAAAAAAAATTAAAAAAAAAAAAAAAAAAAACAATGCAAGCCCTTTTAAAACTGCCTCACGGCCGCCTATTCCCTTTTCCCCAAAAAATCTATAATTAAAGAAACACGATGCAAACTGACAGGCCGTGCGCTATGCCCGAAAATACGGAACCGATATTGGAAGATTTCAAAAACCACCTGACATTTGAACGTCAGCTCAGCCGCAACACGCTGGAGGCATATATAGCCGATACGGAGCATTACTTGGAATACTGCGCAGCCAATGAGCTGCGCCCCGAAACCGTACCGCCTCAGTTTTTGGATCAGTACGTCTATCAGCTAAGCGCTGTGGAAAATCTTTCCTCCCCCAGTGTTTTGCGCAAGTTGGAAGCCGTCAAATGCTTTTATAAATTCCTGCTTATTGAAGGCCGCATCAGCGAAGACCCCACCCGTTTTTTAAAATCGCCCAAGAAGCCTCAACGCATGCCCGAGCAGCTCTCCCGCCGGGAAATGGAAAGACTGCTGGCTTACCCCGCCCAAAAATTCGACGAAGTGCGCACCCTGACCATGGTGGAGCTTTTATACGCCGCCGGATTGCGCGTCAGCGAACTGATTAACCTGCAACTGGAAAACGTAAACCTGAACGAAGGCTGGGTACTGGCGCTGGGAAAGGGGGGCAAACAACGTTTTGTACCGCTGCACCCCGCCTGCTGCCAGCGCCTGAAATATTATCTGTCGGTGCGGGAGGCGCATTTTGCCGCCAAGACGGACATAGGTTCGGAATTGTTTTTAAACAACCGCGGCAAAAAAATCAGCCGCCAACGCGTATGGAAAGAACTGGCGGAACTGGGCCGCAAAGCGGGCATTTCCCAGCCGTTGCATCCGCATTTGTTCCGCCATACTTTTGCCAGCCACCTGCTGCAGGGAGGAGCCGACCTGCGCAGCCTGCAGGAAATGCTGGGGCACTCCAGCCTGGCTACCACGCAGATTTACACGCATTTAGACGTCGGCAACCTCAAAGAAAAACACAAAAAATATCACCCGCGCGGGTAAACCGCCGCATCACATCCACTTCATATTTACTATTGCGTGCCAAGTATATCGCAAAAGCAGAACTGTCTCTATCACTAAACAAATAAATCCACTCACAAAAGCCGACTGCGGAATAAAGCGAAAGATACAATAGTGTATGGGAAGCAGAATTATTTCCACTACTAACCCCAAGACAAACACAGGAATAATAAACACAACGCCTCCGAGGGGAAGCAGCATCATAATACACCCTATGGCATATATTCCCATCACAATCGCTGTCAAAATCAGGGCCGCTTTAAAAGGACTCTGCGTGGCGACACAGGACCAGTTCAGCCCCAAACCAAGCTGATATACCACCACTATGCATACCAAAGCTCTGAACATGCTGTTCAAGCCGGAAAACAGTTGCAATGCCCCGCGAGGAACACTTCCGCCCTCAAATACTTTATACTGCACCACATTTAAACCTTTCACAAACAAATACAGAACCACTACAACAAGTAAAAATTTCAGTATGTTCGGGACGGTAAACATCATGCCTATACCTCTGCCTAACCCGACACCGTTCTGCGCTGCACAAACAAAGCCGAAAAATAAAAACAGCATACCCAGAGAAAACATCTGCGTGAGCAGCTGATACCTACGCATATACTGTATCTTTTCCTGCAGCCCCATCCCGGAACCCAGGCCGGAAAAGTATGCTTGGCTGAAAAAATTTTGCACAAACAGTACTGCCGCGATGACCGCCAAATATACCCAGACGTTTTTGCCCAAAGCGCCGCCTTTATATATCCACAGAACGCATATTTGAGAAAGTATCACAAAGACAAGCTGCTGCACAAAAGAAAAGCCAAAACCCGCCACCGATTTGACGGACGTACTCCCCAACAAATTATAAAAATAACCGGAAAGCACATTCAGCAAATAAGGAATGAACCCGCAGAGCAGCACAATCCCCAACAACCAATATTTGTCCCGCCACAGCACGGACCAAGCCGTTTGTTCCATAAGTTATCCTCCCAAACAAGATACAAAAATTTTATCAAAAAAAATATAGCCCCTCTCCGTTCAAATACAAAACCCACCCGCGCGGGTAATACCCGGCAACTCCGACCGGTTATTCCAAATTATACTGCGCATAACACCATTGGTTGCCTTGTATTACTCTTGTATATCCCATAGATTTGATGATTTTTCTCCAACCGGCCTCGTTGGACGTAGTCGGAGCGCACAATTTGACTAACGCCCCCCACGGCTCTTTGTCAGGAAAAAAACCAAATCCATGCCCGGGATAGGGGCTGCTGGGGCCCCATACCGCACCGCGCGGACTTCCACCGCCCCCTATCAGCTGTATATCCTTCCAGCCGTGTTGCCCAGAACCCACTTTTGTAACGCAGCCGGAGGAACTTGCCAGCTCCTCTGGGAATGCGGAAGAATAATCCAAGTCCAAGTCGTTGAGGCAGTTGGTAAAGGAACCGTTGGCCATTTTATATGCCTGTTGGGCATCCCAATACCTGCGCGCCCACACCAGCATTTCCGCCGTACGGGCTCTGAGCACCGCTTTTTCATATTGCGGCACGGCTATGGCGGCCAATATGCCGATGATCAGCACCACTACCAATAACTCAATAAGAGTAAAGGCTTTGTTCATTTTTTTCGCTCCTAGAAAATACATGCGGTAAAACAAATGACGGCATCTTTTTGTCTCCCGCCCGTATAGGGTATCAAAAAAAAAAAACGGCGCAAGAGGACGGCCATTTTCAATCAAAAAACACCCCCAACAACAGACCCCGTGCTACAGCATATGAACAGGGCTGCACCTTTGGCCCCGTGTTGGTTTTTACCACAAAAAGACAAAAAGGAAAACATCATAAAAACGCCGGAACTTTTTTGCCGGCGGCAAACATAACGGCCAAAGAAGCCGCTATTTTTTTGCTAAAATAACTTTATGATTGCATACCTCCAAGGCCAAATCCTGGAAACACGCGAAGAATCCGTCATCATCGTATGCGGCGGCGTGGGTTATGAAGTAAACATGACTAAAAGCAGCGCCGCCGAGCTGGAAGCCGGACGCGAAGCCGCGCTGTATATTGCCGAGTCCATTTCTCCGTATGACGGCACGGTGCTGTACGGGTTTTTGTCCAAAGAGGATAAAGAATTGTGGACGCTGTTTAAGACCGCCATTCCGAATACGGGGGCCAAAAAAGCGCTGGAATTTTTAAACAAGGCTCTGCGCTCGGTGGCGGATTTCCATGCGGCTATTATCAAACGCGACCCGAAAATTTTGACGGGTATTTTCGGTTTTACGTCCAAAACGGCCGAAAAGCTCATCGCCTCGCTCAAAGACAAAATGGACACCGTCACCGTACAGGGCGCCGGCAAAATTAAAGTTTTGGACGACGCGCCGTATATGAGCGGCGTGCTGGAAGCGCTGACTGCGCTGGGCTATTCCGCACCGGAAAGCCGCCGCGCCATAGAACAGCTGTATCACGAAGGGATAAACCCCAACGATAAAATTGAAAATATTATTAAAGAAGCTTTGCGGGTGCTGAAAAAATGAACAACCAAAACGAAGTCCTGGA
>CALUXH010000080.1 GCA_944324695.1 uncultured Elusimicrobiales bacterium
TTCTCGCCGCTGGGGGCGGGGGTTTTGTTGGTTTTAATGCAGTCTATAAAATGCAAAATTTCGGAGGTAATGGGCAGCTGTTTCTGCACGGGGGGATAAATGACGGTCAAATCCTGCATGGATTCTATGACGGGTTTTTCTTTTTTGTAAATTTTCACCCGCGCGTTCATGAAATCCACCGAGATATACGCGTCCTGCTGGAACAGGTGCATAAAGCGCGCGCGTTCAAAGCTGGCGCGGCTGGCGGTCAGGTCGGCCAGCGCCCCGTTGGCAAAGCGTATGCGCACATTGGCAATGTCCTCATGGTGGGAAAATATGCTCAGCCCCGTGGCGTCAATGCTTTCCACCTCGCTGGGCACCAAGGTCAGCAGCAAGTCCAAATCGTGTATCATCAGGTCCAGCACCACCCCGATGTTGGACATGCGCGCGTCATAAGGCCCCAGGCGGTTCATGGTAATAAATTTCGGGTTTTCAATGTATTTGACCGCTTCCACCACGGCGGGGTTGAAGCGTTCCACATGGCCCACCTGCAACACCAGGCCGTGCAGTTTGGCGGTGCGGATGAGGTCTCTGGCTTGGTCTAATGTCGTAGCTATGGGTTTTTCCACCAGCGTATGTACGCCGTGTTCCAGGCAGTACATGCCGATCTGGTGGTGCAGATGCGTCGGCGCGGCTACGATGACGGCATCCACCTGGCCGACCAACTCTTCCATTTTGGAATACGGCGTGGCGTTGTACTGCCAGGCCAGCTTTTGGGCGCGCATCAGATCCGGGTCGCAAACGCCGACCAGACTGACGCCTTTCATCTTGGATAAGGTGCGTGTGTGGAAAGTGCCTATTTTTCCGGCGCCGATGACGCCAAATTTCAGGGTGTTTTCATCTGCCATAGGGGGATACCTCTCTGTATTTATTTTATTATATCATATGGCCCGCGTCTGGCGCGGCGTTGTGCGTACGCGCGCGGGACTTATAAGGTATAATATGCGTATGGAACAGACGCTGATTTTAATTAAGCCCGATGCCATACAAAAAAGGCTGACGGGCATTATACTCTCCCGCTTTGAGGCCCTGGGGCTGGAAATTGCCGCGGCCAAAGTGGTGCGTGCCAGCGAAGAGCTGCTGCGCGAGCATTACGCCAATCTGAAAGGAACGCCGTTTGTGGACGGGGTGGTGAAATTTATGATGGGCGACTATAATAATTTACCCGACCACCGCATATATGCTTTTGTGCTGCGCGGGGAAAACGCCGTTTCGCGCGTGCGCGCCGCTTTAGGCGCTACCAACCCCGAAAAAGCCGAACCGTGGACGCTTCGCGGCCAGTTCGGCTGTATTAAAGACGGCGTTATGCAGAACGCCGTGCACGCTTCCGGCACGCCGCAGGAAGCGGAGCGGGAAATTGCCCTGTGGTTTAAACCCGAAGAAGTGTTGCCATGAGAAAATACGCTTTTTTTATTTTTGCCGTTTTGTTTTGCCTGCCCGCTCTGCAGGCGCAGGTAAAGGGGACTGCCGCCGTGTTGCGTACGCAGGACGGATGGGAAATATCCGCCGTTTACCAGCCCGCCGAAGAAGGAAAACGGACGGTGCTTTTGTTGCATGATATTGGCAAAAACAAAAATGAGTTTACCACATTTTCCGGCAAGTTGCGCGGTAACGGCATAGGTTATTTGGCTTTGGATTTGCGCGGTCACGGGGAAAGCGTTAATGCGGGAGTGTATGAGGATTTTGCCAAAGAAGGCGTGGATAATGATTACAATAAGATGACCCGTGACGTAGATGCCGCCATGGCATTTTTCAAAGAGCGGAACATCCCGGAAGAAGATACAGTGTTTATTGGGGCGGGTATGGGGGCCAATGTGGGGGCCAAAGCGGCCAGTCTGTGGCCGTCAGTCGGCGGGGTGGCGCTGATTACGCCGGTGACCAATTTCCGTGACGTACTGAGTATTCCGGCTCTGCGGGTCTATAAAGGCAATGTTTTCATCGCCGCCGCGGCAGATGACAAAAAAACCTTTTTGGAGGCCAGTCTGCTGCGCAATGTGGCGTTTTTAAGTTCGGGAGAAGGCAAAGTGGTGTTTGCCACGGCCTATGACCAAAGCGGCCATAATTTGCTGGACCGCTGGATTGCGCCGGAACTGATTCAGTGGCTGCTGACTCCGCTGCGGCCCGAAATTAAGCCGGATATGTTGGATTTGGTGGTTGAGCAGGATCCGTACGGCTCTTATGAGCCGGTAGCTCCTTCGGCCACCGAAGACGCGTTGGTGCCGTCCGTGCTGATGTAACCGAATAAACACAGACACAGGAGGTTGTATGAAACCTGCCCGTATTGTTTTCCCCGGTTTTTGGTTTGGCGAAAGTGAACTGTCCGAAGCGAAGGCCCAAGCCGCGCGCGGTGTGGGTGGTTTTTGCGTGTATGGCGGTACAGCCCAACAAATTAAGCATTTTTCAGATGTGGTGCGGGAGGCCTCCCCTTATGACCACATGCTGATTTGCGCCGATATAGAGGAAGATTTGTCCGAGGTTGTTGCGGATGCGCCGTCCCTTCCCTCTAATGCTTGTCTGGGGGCCAATAACGATACGGAAGCCACTTACCGCAAAGGACTTATCAGTGCGCGAATGGCCCGTAGTGTGGGCATAGACTGGTTGCTGGCGCCGGTGGTGGACATCGGCTACCAAAGCCCTGCTTTTTGTGAAACGCCTATGGCAGTGGCCCATCTGGCGGGCGACTATGTGGCCGGCGTGGCCAACGGCGGAGCTCTCAACTGCGTAAAATATTTTCCTGGCGTAAGCGGCATCTTAAAGACGCTGGCGCAAATGGAAGACGCGGAATTTGTGCCTTATAAACATATGTTTCGCCGTTGTGACGCCATTATGCCTTCGGATATGGTGTTTGCCAATATAGATTCCGCCAATCGGGCCATGATGTCGGACAAGATTATTAAGGAGCTTTTAAAGAAGCGCCTGAATTATAAGGGCTGTGTGGTTGGGGCCCCTTTGTATAAAAGTCACATTAAGCACGAAGCGGCCGCCGCTTTGCAGATGTTGTCCTGCGGGGTGGAAATATTGCTCTCTGCGCAGCACGCCGGAGAAGTGTTGGATGCGGTGGAAAAAGAATTTGACAGAGGAAATATTATAGACGCGGTGACGCGCAGCGTGTCCAACCAAGAAATACTTATCAGCAAAGTGCTTACCTCCGCCGCTTATTTGTTCAGCCAAAAAGAAGCATTTGAAATGGCCAGAAATTTTAAGAAATAAGCGTTTGGCTGACTGCACAAAACCCCGGATTTCGTCCGGGGTTTTTTATATAAAACGAGACTTGCCCGCTTTAGGTACCGCAAAGGTTTTCCGGCTGCCGGGTTTTGTTATATACGACGCCTGCCTGATTGTAAAGGGCTTGACTTGTTTTTTTTTTTTGATAAATTTTGCGTATGAACAAAAATTATCAAAAGATGACCCCCGTGCGGGAAAAACCCGCAAAACGCAATTTAGGCGGCTTTGCGCTTATTGAACTTTTGGTCGTGGTGCTGATTATCGGTTTTTTGGCGGCGGTGGCTTTGCCTCAGTATCAAACGGCGGTAGATAAAGCGAAAATGATGCAATATGTTCCTTTGGGAGCGGCGATTGTCCAAGCGCAGGAAGTTTATTATATGTCTAATGGCAGGTATAGCGCTAATTTGAATGAATTGGATATTTCTCTTCCAACTGATTGTTATTTGCGTAATGGCGGAGGAGAAAATAATGAAGCTATTTGCGACGGAGAAAATGTTATGTTAAATAATGTATCGGCTGGCGGCAAAGCGTCCGGCGCTCTTTATGTAATGTATTGCCCAGGCTATAACAGCAATGTGCAAGAATGTTCTTACAACGGGGCCAAGCTGGCATTTTTCTTTGCTCATCATGCCGTAAGGCCCAATCAGTTGATATGCGAAAACGCAAATTCCAGCCGTTGGAAAAGATTATGCAAACAATTTTAAACAGCCAGCAAACAAATGTTGTTTTTGTCTGCCATTTCCACTACGTCTTCCAGATCCAACACCAGTGTTTTGTTTGCTTCAAAGGCCAATAGTTTAAACCCTGCGTCTTTCATGGCCTGTATGGTCCCTTTGCCGATGACGGGAAGGTCAAAGCGGTTGTCTTGGTTCGGGCGCGCCACTTTGACTACCGCAACGCAGTTTTGTTTTTGGGCGGATTTTTTATACAGCTCTCCGGCGCGGCGTATGCACGCGTCGGTGCCTTCCATGCCTTCCACGGCAATGACCGCATTTTGGCTGACTACGCAGGTCAGCCCGATGTCCAGCGCGGCCACGGCTTTGGCGGTTTTAAAGCCGTATTGGATGGCCTTGTGTTCTTCTTCCGCAGGGGTGCGGCGAGTCAGCACGCCGGCGGGCGGCATGAAATGCTCCAAGTACAGCGCGGAACTGACAAATTCCAATCCCTCTTTTTTAAACTCTTCAATGACGCGTGACAAGATGTGTTTGGTCTGCATGGATTTGAGCGAGGCCAAGAACCTGGCCCCGCGCAAATCCGGCATGAGGTTGGAAAATATGGACGTATGCTGCACGCGGCCGGCCATCAGCACGCGGCTGACGCCGTTTTCTTTAAAAAATTTCAGCCCCGCACCCATCTGGCCCAGGCGGAAATCTTTATATACGGCGCATACGCCGCGGAAATCCTCTTCCCGCGCGTTTCCTTTCAGGCCCGCCACCGCCACCGCTACGCCTTTCTGGGCGGCCTGGCGGGCGATGTAAACGGGCATTTTGCCTTCGCCGGCAATAATGCCCAGCTTTTTATTCATCATCGCCGTGTTGAATTTTTAACTTGGCCGCTGTGATGCCGCGTTTTGTGTGTTTGCAAAATTCCAACATTTCCTTTACGGCGGGGATGGGGTCCGAGGCTTCCAGTTGCGCAATAGCTTCTTTTAGCAATAGCTTGGAGCGGAACAGGACCTTAAAGGCGCGTTTGACGGCCATAATCTCGTCGTGTTTCATGCCCGCCCGGCGCATGCCCACCACGTTGAGCCCCACCAAACGGGCGCGTTCGCCCTGGGCGGTGCAAAACGGGGGTACGTCCAGCGGGACCATGGCTCCTCCGGAAAGCATGGCCAGCTTGCCCACGCGGACAAACTGGTGTACTCCTACCATACCGGAAGTAATGACGCGGTCGGCCAAATGTACGTGGCCGGCGATGCCGGTGCTGTTGGCCAGGATAATATGGCTGCCCAGCTGGCAATCATGTGCCACATGGGAGTTGGCCATCAGCAAGCAGTCGTCTCCGAGCCGGGTCGGATTGTCCAGGCTGGTGGAGCGGTGAATGGTCACGCATTCGCGTATTTTGTTGCGGCTGCCCATAATCACCATGCTTGGCACGCCGTTGTAAGACAAATCCTGCGGCTTAACGCCGATGGACGCGTGCGCAATAACTTCATTGTCGTCTCCCATCACCGTGTTTTCTATAATACAGAACGGCCCGATGCGGTTGTTTTTGCCCATCGTCACGTTGGGCCCGATAATGGTGTAGGGCCCAATAACGGTGGACGGATCAATCTTTGCGCCCGGGTCTATAATAGCGGTGGGGTGGATTCGAGTGTCAGACATTTAGGTTTTCTCCTAATATGAACGTCAGGTAAGCTTCCGTACAGAGTTTGCCGTTGACGTACGCTTCCGCGTAAATGCGCGATAGCTTGCCAAGGCGCAGAACCTGCACGGGCATTTGCAAAGTGTCCCCCGGTACGACCATTCCTCTGAATTTGGCGCTTTCCACCCCCAGGAAAAGCGGCAGCCCGTTTCCTTCTTTATTGACGCGGTTCATAATAGCCCCGCCAAACGCCTGGGACATGCTTTCCAGTATCAGCACGCCGGGCATAATGGGTTTCTGCGGGAAATGGCCTTTGAAAAAATATTCGTCCCCTCTTACGTGTTTAATCCCCACGCAGCTTTTGCCGTCTTCAATGACGCGTACTTCGTCAATGAGCAGGAACGGATCACGATGGGGGATATTATTTTTGATGTCTTCCTGGCTGAGCACCTTTTGCACGGGCATATCCAGCAAAGGCGCCAGGGACGGGTGCTTCTCTTTCATTTCTCCTCCGAATTGGCCAGCAGCAGCCGCGCAAACAGCACATTGTGTTTGTGTCCGCCCATGCGGCAGGTGATTTTCAGCTTGCTCAGGCTTTTGCCCGTCAGGCTGAAATCGCCGACCAAATCCAAAATTTTATGCCGCACCAGCTCATCGGCGTAGCGCAGCTCGTTTAAAAATTTATCTTTACCCACTACGACGGCGTTTTCCAGGCTGCCGCCTTTGGCCAGGCCGTGGGCTTTTAGAAAAGCCAACTCCTCTTCAAAGCCAAACGTCCGCGCCCGGGCGATTTGGTCTGCATAATTGTTCGCAGTCAACTCTACGGTATACTCCTGCCGGCCCACCAGCGGATGTTTGTGCTCGTAAATAAAAGTGACGGTTAATTTGTCGGCCGGTTCGGCGCTGTAAGAAATGGGGCCGAAAGAATAAGTCACGGGTTGTTTAAGATTTAAAACGGGTACTTCGCCGGATAATTCCTTCAGGCCGGCTTTTTGCAGGTGTTCCAAATAGACGCCTGCGGAGCCGTCCGTAATCGGCGGCTCCGGGCCGTTCATTTCCACTGTCAAATCAGTAATACCCAGGGCATGGAGGGCGGAAAGCACATGTTCCACCGTCCATACTTCGGCGGTGTCGTTTTTTAAATTGGTGCCGCGCAGGGTGGAACCCACGTGGTTCAAGTCCGCCTTAATGGGGCGGGATCCGGCGATGTCCGTGCGGATGAAATAAATTCCGTTTTCGGAAGGCTTGAAAGTCATTACCGAAGGTGCGCCCGTATGCAGGCCCACGCCGCTGACGCTGACGGGTTGTAAAATGGTTTTACGCATGTTATTTTTCTACAGCCTTTTTAATCAGTTTGAGTTCTTTGTAAATCTCCGGCAGTTTGCCTTGTACGGCCAAAATGCGCAGCATTTCTTTCATGGGCTTGGCCGGCGTACCGAAATAGGGCACGCCGTCCGGGATGTCGCAAGTTACGCCGGACTGGGCGGCTATTTGCACTCCGTTGCCGATGTGCAAATGCCCGATAATGCCTACTTGTCCCGCGGCTATGACGCCGTTGCCCAGCGTGGTGGTCCCTGCAATGCCTACTTGGGAGCACATGATGCAGCTTTGGCCTACTTTTACATTATGCGCAATTTGCACTAAGTTGTCCACCTTTGTATTGGCGCCCACCACGGTATGCGCCAGTTTGGCGCGGTCCACGCAGGTATTGGCCTGTATTTCCACATCATCTTCAATGATAACATTGCCGATTTGCGGAATTTTTTGGTGGCGGCCCTCATGAAAGATAAATCCGAACCCGTCCCCGCCGATGCGTGCGCCGGACTGCAGAATAACGCGGTTTTTCAGTACGCAGTCCTCGCGCACCGTTACCTGCGGGTATAAAATGCAGTTTTGCCCGATTTGCACCCGCTTGCCGATATACACCTGTGGGAAAATGACGGTGTCGTCGCCGATGATGGCGTCGTCTTCAATCACGCTGTAAGCTCCTACGGATACATTTTTGCCCAGCGTGGCCAGCGGGCTGATGACGGCTGTGGGATGAATGCCCGGTGTGTGTTTGGGCGTTTGCGCATCCCAGTATTGCAAAAGCTGCGTAAAGGCCCATTCGGGGTTGTCCACATACAAAAAATTGGTTTTCAGCGGCAGGGGGGTGTTTTTGGCCGTTTTGGGCAGGAACACCGCTCCCGTGACGAAACCGGCGGGAATGCTTACTTTTTCTATATGGCTGACATAACACACACCGTCCGCCTTGGGTTCGGTTAGGTCACAGATGTGTCTAATCACAAAATTTTCGTCCCCGGCCAGCTCTGCTCCGGTAATTTCGGCTACTTTTTTCAGTGTCAGTTCCATAGCATTCCTCCGGTTATTTTTGTTTCCGGTATTTTTTTGATTTCTTGAGCGTACTTACAAAATCTTTGGTTACGTTGACAGGCTGTTGCCCGTACAAGATGTCGTCTTTGCGCACTACTGCGCCAATGTCGCGTTTTTGTGCAAAAGATTTAATTTCCGTATAAATATCCTGCAAAATGTTTTTTACTTCTTCTTTTTCCAAGTTTAAAATTTCTTCGCGGGTTTGATATTTATAATTATCAATAAAAAAATTCCTTTCCGCAATGATTTTTTTATTGGCGCCGATACGTTCCGTGATGTCATCCAGCCGCGCGGGCGAATTGAGCGGGGAAGTGGAAAGCATTTCACAGCCGGAGAAAGTCAGGCGGTTAAGGGTGTTGGATAAATCCAGTCCGTCGGCACTTTCAGGCACCTTTGGCAGCAATTCCTGGTCGGTGACAATGCGTTCATAAAATGGCTTCAATGCGGCCAGCTGTCTTGAAAGCATGTCATTTTCCGCTTCCAGCGCGGCAATGATTTCCCGCGCGCTTTGCACCTCGTGTTCTTTGGCGCGGATTTTAACGTCTATTTGCTTTTTTACCGCCTGGGTCCGGGGATGTTCATTAAAAGCTATATCAATATCAATAAATGCCACCGTCAGGCATTTTTCCCGTTCTTCCGGGCTCAGGGGTTCTTCATCTTCCGCCGTTGCCGTTGAAGCGGACTGCGGTGACATTTCTTCTGTTTGGGTGGCCCAATCCTGTCGCGCATTTTGCTGGGCGGATTGTTGTTCATCCCAAGCCTGCTGTTTTGTTTGTTCAGACAGTTTAATATCACCGTCGGGCGTTTCCTGCGTTCCGGCGGTCTTTGGCGCCTGCATGGGCGCCGCGGGCCGGCTCTGTTGCACAGGCGTTTCATCCGGCGTGCGGTTTTGGGCTTTGATGGCCTGCACGACGGCCAGCTCCTCCGCCGTCAGTTCATCTACGGATGTTTCTTGGGCGGAGGCGGGAAGTGCCGTTAATAAAATAAACAACCAAAACAATTTCCGCATATACTCCTATCCTACATCATATTGGACACGTTGAAGTAAAAATGCGAGCGGTCCTCATTGCTTTTGTGGTTTAATCCGTACCCCCAGTCTATGCGAATGGGCAGGGACGGAGTGGTAAAACGCAGCCCCACGCCCACGCCGGCTTTGAACTGGTTTTCATCGGGGCCGAGCGAAAAATCCACATCGTCGAAATGATTCCACGAATTGCCTAAGTCAAAGAACAAAGCAAACTGTGCCATGGTGCGCCGGCCTTCGCGTGCCAGCGGGAAACGCAGCTCCGCATTCATGACATAATAAGTGGTGCCGCCGAATTCGGGGCCGACTTCGCCCGCGCGGTCATAACCGCGCACGGTATCGGCGCCGCCGAGGAAGAATTTTTCATACGGGGGCACTTCGTCGGTGCGCCCGTACGAGCGCACGGCTCCTATTTTGTTGGAGAGGACAAATACGATGGGATAATTCCCGCCGACGTTCCATACCGTGTGATTAAAGGAGGAAGATGCGTTTAAATACCACAAGTCCAAATCCCCACCGATGGGGCCGCCGGCCAGAGACAGGCCCAACGAGTTGCGCCAGCCGGAGGTCGGATCCCACATATTATCGCGCGTATCGATGGCGAAATCTACGCCTAAGGAGGACATATACGTATCGCCTTTGGCGATATAGTTCGGCTCTCCGGGGTTTGCAATAGGTTCCGTAAACAGGGCGTCGATATCGTAAATATCAATGTTTTCAAAAGAATAACTGAAATTTAACTGATAAATGTCGTCGTTAAAACGCGGGCCGACGCGTACGCGTCCGCCGATGCGTTTTTCGGTGTAAGCCTGATTTTCATCGGCAAAAGAGCGATAGCGGCGCGTATTAAACAAATCAATGCCTAGTGAAGTGGGTTTGTCGTAAATCCACGGCGTGGTCCAACTGACGGTATAATCCAAAATCTCTTCGCCGAACAAGGTGCGCAGAGACAGTCGCTGCGCGCGGCCGAACAGATTTAAGTGGTTAATAGAAACTTCGCCGTACAACCCGTCCAAGGAGCTCATGGCCAAACCGGCCGTGAACATACCGGGCCGGCCTTCTACGACGTTAAAGTTCAAGTCCACTTTCTGCGGGTCAGGCGTCGGTTGAATGTCTATTTGTACGTCATTGATAAAGCCGAGGTTTAAAATTTTGGTCTGGCTGCGCTGTATTTTTTGGGAATCGTACAAGTCTCCGGGTTTAATGGAAAGCTCGCGCGTAAAAACGTATTTTTTGGTATTTTCGTAGCCGGTTACGTCCACATGGTCCACATAAAAAATATGCCCTTCGGAAATGTCATAATGGATATTTAAGCGGCCGTTTTCAATGGTGGTTTGCGGGTCCACGCGCACCTGCAGGTAGCCTTTATTGGCGTATTGCTGCTGTATGGCCATAATCGTATCGTCAAAATCTTTTTGGTTGTAGAGTTTTCCTTCGCGTATGTAAACGTGTTCGTCCAGTTCCTGCTCGGTAAACACGTTGTTTCCCTCAAAGGATACGGATCCGAAATCCACCCGTTCGCTGTTGGTGGCCTGATAGGTAAGCGTGACGGAGGTTTTGTCTTCACTGACGGCTACCTGCGGCTGGCTTAAGTTAAACTCGGAGAAGCCTTCATTGCGCGCATATAAAATCATTTTTACCCAGTCGCGCTGCAGATTCTGGGGCTTGAATACTTTATCAGGGCGGTTGGAAGCCTTTTTGCGGATTTTTTCCAGCGGCAGCGGCGTATCTTCGGGCAGCCCTTCCAAATTCAGCGCCGCCACGCGCACGCGCGGTCCTTCATTCATCATGAGCTTTACGGTAACGGTGTTTGTTTTTTCGTCGGGAATAACTTCGTAGTTTACTTCGGCGCTGATATAGCCTTTTTCCGCATATTTGGCTTTAATGCGTTCCATGTCCCCTTCCAATTTGGCTTCGTTAAAGGGGTCGTTTATTTTCAGCGTCATGGCCGAGGTAATGGCGTTTTTGCCCAGTTTTTTGCGGCCTTCGTAAATGATACGGTCGAAAATCGGTTTTTCTTCTACGATATAGGTAATGCGGTGGCAGTCGTATGCCGTGCCCAGTTCGTCCTTGCGCGTGCCTTCCATGCGCGATACATCCACCTGCACGCTGTCAAAGTTGCCCAGCGCCGACACATCCATAATGTCTTCGTTTACGGAGTAACGTTCGTAAAGCTGGCCTTTTTTGGCGTGCGCGGCTTTGGTAACGGTGCGTTTGCTGATGTTGCGCAGGCCGTCCACGGCTACGTCACACACCATCCACGGACCGTTGGGGTCAATGTCGTCTGCATCCTGGCCGAGTACGAAGCACGGAAGCGCCAAAAACAACAATAGGGCCGTCCATTTGTTGATAAACGTAATAAGCCGCTCCTTTGAAGGTTTCAACAAAAAAGCCCGCGCAACGCTGCAGCGCGGGCTGAATGTCAGAAAACAAAAAAACGCCGGACCGAGTTATTTGGTCGGTCTTTTGGCCAGTCCGCTTTTAATGCAGTTGGTGCACACGTAGGCCGTCTGCGTTTTGCCTTCCAAAACCACTTTCTGTTTTTGCAGGTTGGGGCTGAAGGTGCGTTTGGTTCTGAGGTTGGAGTGGCTGTAAGATCCGCCGGACACGGGGCCTTTGCCACAAATTGCACATTTATACGCCATAAATTCCTTCCTTATATTGAATTAAATTCGGTCTTTATATTCTAGTAAATATTGCCGCTTTTGTCCATTAACGGGCCTGTTCTTTGGGCGGGAAAATCTTGCTGGCAAAGATAGACAGGGCCAAAATGCATACGATGACCCCCAAAGACAGCGGCACCGGCACTTTGACGTGATGCGAAATCAGCATTTTCACGCCTACGAAGAACAAAATGACGGAAATGCCGTATTTGAGATACGGGAAGCGTCCCGCCATGCCCGAAAGCAGAAAATACAGCGAGCGAAGCCCTATAATGGCAAAAATATTGGAAGAATACACCAAAAATGTATCGCGTGTGATGCCCAATACGGCGGGAATGGAATCTACGGCAAAAATCACGTCGGACATTTCAATGACCAGCAGTGCGGCAAACAGCGGGGTGGCCAGCCATTTGGCGTTTTCTTTTACAAAGAAATTGTTGCCGTGGTAATCCGTTTTGATGGGCATGATTTTTTTAAACACTTTTAGGATAAACGAATTGCCCGGGTCCATTTTTTCGTCTTCTTTTTGCAAAAGCATTTTGGCGGCGGTGAAAATCAGCAGCGCGCCGAATACGTAAATCATCCAGGAGAAGGCCGAAATCAGCTGTACGCCCACGAAAATAAAGATAAAGCGCATGACCACCGCGCCCAAAATACCCCACAGCAGCACTTTAGGCTGCAAATCATGCGGTACGGCAAAATAACCGAAAATCATGATGAAGACAAACATGTTGTCTATGGACAGGGAATATTCCAGGATATAACCCGTGTAAAATTCCAGTGCGTGGCGCGGTCCTTCAAAGAGCCAAATGGCCCCGCCAAACAGCGCGGCCAAAGACACCCAGGCCGTTACCATCAATGCGGCTTCTTTAATGGATACATGGCCTTTGTGCTTGTTAAGCACAGCCAGGTCGATAAACAGCGCGGCCAAAACAACAATCCAAAATGCGGTCCACATCGCAACGGATACGGTGGTGGTAACAGGTTCCATATATGCTCCGGTGATAATTCAGGATAAATGCAGACAAAAAAGAAAAGCAGTTTGCCCGCTTTCCGGCTTTTATTCGCTTTGCGAATAAATTAAGCCGAGAATGGGAGTCCCCTGCGGTAAAATTCCTAACGGAATTTTCCTCCGGGCCGGGCCTCGCGGTTTTTGCCTTTCGGCGCAAGCGGCCGCGCCTCAAACAAAAACATCGCTCCGGCCTTCGCCTCCCAACGCGGGCAAAGCGGTTTGCCCGCTTTCCGGCCATTATTCGTTCTTGCGAATAATTAAGCCGAGAATGGGAGTCGAACCCACAACCTACGGTTTACAAAACCGTTGCTCTGCCAGTTGAGCTATCTCGGCGTAATTTATCTATTTCTATCATATCAAATTTATTTGCAGCCCTACAAACGCTCCCGCCGCATTGTGCTACAATAATATATATTCCGCCGGAGGATTTGTATGAAAAAATGTTTTTTGTTCTTGGCATTTGCCTGGCCCGCGCTTGGGCTGGCCGCCGCGCCCAATTGCAATACGGGGGAAGAATTGCCGCTCAAACTGATGGAACAGGAACTGACGCGCAGTTTTAAAATTTTGAAAAAACAAAATCCGCCTATTTATTATCTCTCTTATACATATAAGGAGGGGGAAAATGCTTATTTATCCGTGGCGTATGACGGGGTGGCGGATAAGAACGTGAAGCCTCTGTCCGCCGCTGAAGTAATGGCCCGTGCGGGCAGTACCAAGCTGGACAATACCCATGCCCTGCGCGGAGAGCGGGAAAACTGGACGCTCCCCGTCTGGTCCGCCCCCGTGCCGAATCCTGCCGATCCTAAAGGCTTCCTGACGGCCTGGTGGCAAGGTACGCAGCAGGCGGCGGAAAATGCCCAGCGGGACTTCAGCCGCGTGCAGTCCAATGTGCGTTCCATGGCGGCCGTGCGCGACCAATCCGACGATTTTGTCTTTCCGCCCAAAGAAAACTATTGCCGCACGGAAAAATTGCAAAAAATAGATTTGGCGCAGTACGAGGATATGCTCAAAGAAGCTTCCCGGCTGGCGCGCGGAAAGGACTTTGTGCTTGATGCGTCCTTTTCCGTCAATGCCGAGCAGGGGCACCGTTATTTTGCCGACAGCCGCGGTACGCGCCTGAAAACGCCGTATGCTTTTTTCCGCATGGCGTATCAATTTTCCGGCCGCGGCAAAGACGGGCTGGAAATCAGCCGAGACGGCATTTATGACGTGTTCTCCCCGCAGGATTTTCCTTCGCGTGAAAAACTGCTGGCCGATGTAAAAAAATCCCTGCAAGAGCTGGAAGAATTGTCCAAGGCTCCGGAGGGGGACCCGTTTAATGCCCCCACCATTTTAAAGGGTCGCGCCGCGGCGGTGTTTGTACATGAGGTCATGGGGCACCGGTTGGAAGGTTACCGCTTGAAAAACGCCGAGGACGGGCAGACCCTGGCCGGCAAAGTGGGGCAGCAGGTCATTTCGCCGTTGATTACCATTACGGCCGACCCCACGCAAACGCAGTTTAAAGGCGAACCCCTGCGCGGACATTATGAATACGATGACGAAGGCGTCAAAGCCCGTCCCGTAACGCTGATAGAAAACGGCGTATTAAAAAATTTCCTTATGCAAAGCAGCCCCATAGAAGGCTTCCCCGTTTCCAACGGCCACGGCCGCAAACAAACCGGCCGCCGCGCCGAAGCGCGCATGAGCGTTATCCGGGCCACGGCTTCGCAAACCGTGCCTTATGAGAAACTGGAAGAAATGCTGGTGGAAGAAATCAAACGCCAGGGCAAGCCGTACGGTTTTATTGTGGAAGACTTGGGCGGCGGTTTTACGCTGACGGGCACCGGTCTGCCGCAGAGTTTTAAGCTGGAGGCCAAGCGTGTGCTTCGGGTGTACCCCGACGGGCGCAAAGAGGCGGTGCGCGGGCTGGATGTGGTGGGTACGCCGCTGGTGAGTTTTAACAAGATTTTGGCGGCGGGGGACGATGACACTCTGTTTAACGGTTCCTGCGGGGCCGAGTCGGGCTGGGTGCCGCAAAGCAATATCGCCCCGAGTCTGCTTTTTGAAAACCTGGAGTTGGAAAAGACCCAAAAAAGCGATTTCAAGCCGCCCGTATTGCCCGCTCCGGACGCGGAAGAGGAGGGGAGATAATGAAAAAATATTTCTTTCTTTTGCTTATCTGCTTGGCGTGCCCGTTGGGGGCGGCGCAGCTGCCGGACAATATGTATTTCCGCGCGATGAGCGACGAAATGCGGCGCACCCAAAAAGAGCTGCGCGTCAAAGGCAGCCCCCGGCCGTATTTTACGGTATATAAAGTAACGGCCGTTACGTCGCAAACTTTTTCGGCGCAGTTCGGCGCACCGTATGCCGTTTCGGAAGAACCGGAAACCTGGCTGCAGGCCGCGGTGTATATGTATGCGGGGAATGCCAAAGAGAACAGCTCCGGTTTTGTGAACAATATGTATTATTTTGAACCTGCGATGGTTTCATCCGTTCCCGTAAGCTATGAGGGGCTGCGCCGGGTGTTGTGGCAGATGACGGATATGGAGTATGTAGCGGCGGGGGATTCCTACGAAAAGAAAATGGCTTATAAACGCCAGAAAAATATAACGGATGATTTGCCGGACTTTTCCAAAGCTCCCAAAGCTTCCTATGTGCGTGATATTACGCCTTTTGTGAAGGCGGACGGAAGGTTATATCAGCAGTTGGTGAACGAACTTTCGGCATTGGGCAAAAAATGGCCCTATTTGGAAAATTTCGGCGCTTCTTTGCGCCGGACGCAGCAGGATATTTACTTTCTAGACAGCGAAGGGGATTTTTACCAGTACAGCCGGCCCGCCTGTTCGCTGAGGCTTTCCTCCTCCCTGCGAAACAAAGACGGCTATAAAGAAAGCCTGACGGAAAATATCCCGCTGGAGTGTTTTCAAACGCCGGACGCGGCAGAACTGCGCGCGAAAACGGAAGAGTTTTTAGCCCGTCTGCAAGACATGTATAATGCCAAAAAGGCCGAACCTTATTTGGGCCCTGTCCTGCTGGAGCCCAAGGCCGCCGGCGGATTTTTTAACCAGTTGTTTGTGCGTAATGCCAACAATTCCAAGCCTTTATTGTCAGCCCAGGCGGAAACGGACGGCACCGCCGGTCAGTTTAAAGACAAACTGGGCATGCGCGTCATCAGTCATTTGCTGGACGTGTATGACCGCCCGCAGCTGCGGGAATATGACGGCCGGACCTTGCCTGCGTTTATGCCGCTGGACGATGAGGGGGTGGAGTCGCAGGAACTGCAGCTGGTGCAAAGCGGCAAACTGTTGGCTCTTCCCACCATACGCAGTCTGGTCAAGGGCCAGAAGCAGAGCAACGGTCACGCGCGCATGAGCAGCCGGACTTTGCCGCGCGCGGCATTGACCAATGTGTTTTTTACGCCGAAAACTTCGCTGACGCAGGAAGAATTGGAGCAAAAATTGCTGGATCGCTGCCGGGAGCTGGGCCTGGAATACGGGTATATTTTCCCGCGCTTTGCCCAATTAAAAGACGGCAAGGGAGAGATTAATTTCGCCTGGCGCATTTATGCGGCCGACGGGCACAAAGAGCCCGTTTACGGTCTGCGCTTGGAAGGCGTAACCACACGCAGTTTGCGGGACGTGCTGGCGGCGGGGTCGGACGAAGAAGTGTCCGTATTTGCAGACAATGCCACCATGCTTTCTTTTGCGGTAATTACCCCTTCCGTTCTGGTGGATGAAATAGAAATACTGCCTACCCAGCGCAAACCGGACCGCGCGCCGTTTGTAGCGCTGCCGTAACAGATTGAAAAGGCGGCCTTTCGGGGCCGCCTTTTTGCAGGGCATTAAAAAGCTGTTCGGAAAACGGAACAGTTGGGTGTGGGGCGTGTTTTAAAAGGTCTTGCATTGTTTTTTTTTTTTGATAAATTTTGCGTATGAGCAAAATTTATCAAAAAATGTATCTGACGAAAAAGAGCCGCTCTGAAGGCGTTTTAGGCGGCTTTATCCATAATGTCATTCTGAGAAGTTTTTACTCAGAATCTCATCCGCTTTCTTTCAACCGGGCCGGCTTTACCCTGATAGAACTTTTAGTTGTCGTTTTGATTATCGGCATCTTGGCCGCGGTAGCCGTTCCGCGATATCAAAAGGCTGTACGGCGGGCCCGCGCGGCGGAAGCGGCTGTATGGGTCAAGCGGATTGTGCAAGCGGAGCAGGAATATTTTATGGCCAACGGGCGCTATACGGGCAATATTGAAGAATTAAATTTGGATTATAAACATAAATGGCCCGGTGCTACAGGGCAACCTTATCCCAACGGAAGCTCAACCGGCGTTTCTGATATCACACTGTATTTATGGGATTATGAAGGATATATCTTTCGCGTGATGGTGGCGGAACCCATCCTCAAATACGGCGATGAGTCCGGCGGATACGGGGCGCAGCTGCATGCGCGGGATGCCTCTCAAAACTATCCGCTGGTATGTGCCGAATACGCCTGCTACGGGACACCCGCCGGCAGTTTTTGCAAAGATGTGATGGGCGCAAAAGGCGAGCCGGTAGTCAACGGAGATTATTGTTTCCGTTTTTACAAGCTGCCCTGAATTTATTTTTTGTCCGCCAGCAGTTTATCGGCGACGCGGTGGGCGAAAGAATCTTTGTCCAGCTCTTGTATTTTTTTCAATGCTTCTTCGGCCTGTTTGGTTTGGCCGATTTTTTTCAGGTTCATATACAGCATAAACAGGGCCAGCTCATTGTCGGGGTTTTGTTTGAGCAGAAGCTTTGTTTCTTCCAAGGATTTTTGGTATTCCCCCGCCTGATAAAGCCACATGGGCCGCCATGTTTTCAAATCTTCTCTTTCGGGCGTCAATGACAGCGCGACGTCCAAGTCCGCCAAAGCGTCATTCAAACGGTTTAACCCTTTATAAGCCCGCGCACTGAGCAGCCAATAATTGGCATTTTCCGGTTCTTCCGTTTTAGCCATGGTAATGTGGATAAATGCGTCGGCATAATTGCGCTGTTTCAAAAAAGTATAGGCATAGCGGGCGCGATTGATGGGCGCGGCCTGCGGATTTAGGCTGAAAAACAAGTCATAATATTGGCGGGCTTTGGAATAAAATCCCATTTCTATATAATTTTCGGCTTGGCCGGACAACGCTTCCAAGTTATGGGGTTCCAATGCCAGTACGCGGTCATAGAGCTCAATGGAACGGTCCGTCAAACCGGTGCGCTGATACAGCGAGGCCGCCGCCAAGAGCAGCGGTATGTCTTTTTGATGGAATTCCAAGGCTTCCAAATAGACTTCCAAGGCCTTTTCCGGCTGATTGAGCTGTTCGTAAGCAAGCCCCAGCAAGCGGTATGCGCGGGCTTCGCGGCGTTTGATGTTTTTGGTCTTGTAAATATAATTGCTTAGCTCCACTACGGCTTGGCGGTAATCACCGCGGTTATAGGTTTCGCGCGCATCCACAAATTCTTGTTTGTCCTTAAAACTGATGCCGAAAAGCCCCGCCTGCGCCGGTGCGGCTAAACAAACCGTCACGAGCACGGGAATTAAAATTTTATTTTTGCACCACATCGTCTATCGCTGACAGAATAAGATCTTCCTGCAGCGCCTCCAGGTTTTCATTGGCGGAACGAATGCCCACTTCTCCGGCTTCGTGCAGCTTGTCCAGCTCCAGCGTGCCGATGTCCAGCACGCGGTTCTGAATGACAAAATTGGCTTTTTGCGCCGATTCTTCTATCATGGCCGCCCCGCGTACGTCGCCTACGCGCAGCAAGTATGCCGCCACCGTTTGCGGTGCCTGCGAATAAAAATCCGGCGGCGTAACGGAAGCGATAATATAGTCGGCACCTTTTTGCTTGACCAGATTGACGGGCAGATAATTTACCACAGCTCCGTCCACCAAATAACGGTGCCGGTAAGGAACGGGATCAAATATGCCCGGCAAATTCATACTGGCGCGTACGGCGATATCTACCGGACCGGAGTCAAATACCACCTGTTCACCGGTTTTAACGTCCATGGCCGCCGTGGCAAAAGGGATAGCCATGTCTTCAAAGCGCATGTGTCCGATTTGTTGGTTAAAAAAATTTTGCAGATTTCGGGAAGAGGGCAGTTTTTGCAAAAACAGCAATTTAAGCAGACCCATTAAATTAAAATCCGGCGTGATGGTGTCCATTTGGATATGCCGGCTGATTTCCCATAATTTATCCGTGGGCAATCCGGCCGCGTATAAAGACCCCACCACCGCCCCCATGGAGGTGCCCGCCATTACGTCTATGGGCACGCCGGCGTTGTGCAGCACTTCCAACACGCCTACATGGGCAAAGCCGCGCACCCCTCCGGCGGAAAGAGCCAGCCCGATTTTTGGACGGTCTTCCTTGGGCAAATTAATAAATTCTTCCCACAGAAAATCACGCAAAATGGCATCCTGGGTAATGCGGGGCAGCGCATGTACGGGTGTGGTCAGCGCCGCCAGTAGCGGCAGAATGAACGCAAAGAGTTTTTTCATGGGCGGCCCTCCGTTACAAGTCCTGGCCGATGGCCCACTCCAGTCCGGCTTTGGCCGTCAGATTTTGACGGATGGCGTCGTAATAATCACGGCCTGTTTGATAGTAAGCGTCCAGCGCTTCCAATGCGGCCAGATCCGGGGAGGATGAACGCTCTGCCTGCGTCAGCAGTTTTTGTACGTCTCTCCAGGCCTGTTGCCGGCTGATTACTTCGGTCTGCCAAAAAACCAGGTCGGCGTAATTTTCGGCCACCTGCACGCGGATGGCGTCTTCGATGGCGGCGCGTTTTAGCGTGCTTTGTTTTTGTTCGGCCTTGCGCTGGGCGTTTTGGGTGGATAAGTTATAAGGCAGCGGCAGCCGTACGGCGACGGACACCTGTTTGTTTTCATCGTCAAAATCATTGAAGCCCAAGCGTTCGTAACTGGCGTTTAAAATCAAGTCCGGGTAACGGCGGGAAAGGGCCAGGTCTATGGCCAGGTTATCCAGTTCCAGCGCATAAATGGCGGCTTTAAGTTCCGGGCGGAATTCCATGGACCATAAGTTAAGTTTGGGCAGATCCAGTTCCACCTCCACGGGTTTGAAATCTCCACGCACCGTAATATGGGAGTTGAGCTCTTTATTTAAATTAACCAGCATGGCCAGTTGGGCTTTTTGCAATTCATTGTCCGCTTTGTTTTTCAAGGACGTTAAGCGTGAAAGCAGATATTTTGCTTTGATTTTATCCCAGGGGCCCGTACGCAATGTGCGGCAATAGCGAAGGGCTTTTTGTTGCACTTCGTCAGCCAGCTGCACATTGTTTTGGGCGTAAAGCAAACGGAAAAAGGCTTTTTTGATATTAAGCACCGTAGCGTTTTTGACGGCTTCATATTTGCTTTCCACCTGTTTTAAGTTGGCCTCGGCCATTTTCAGCGTATTGCGCAAGCGACCGCCGGTATAAAGGTATTGCGTACCCGTAATGCCTGCGCCGAAAAACTGGTGTTTCATGTCGTCGGACATTAAGTCATTGTTGGGGATGAAGCGGTTTGCCAGAGAGTCGGGCAATACCATGGGGTAATCCAAATCGTACCAGGTTGCCGTTCCTTGTAAAGACAGCTGAGGCAGAAAGAGGAATTTGGCCTCTTTCACTTTTTGTTCGGCGATGATAATCTCCTGCTGGGCGGTCAGAAAATTGCTGTTGTTTTCCAATCCCAGCCGGATGGCGTTTTCCAGGGTTAATTCATCATTAATCAAGCTGGAAAAACGCAGCCCGTATTCGCGTTGCGCCGCCGCGGGCAGGGCTAGGCACAAAACCAGCCCCAGCAAATATAATTTCTTCATACTCCCCCGTTTTTGTTTTTTTTGATTTCTTCTTCCACGCGGTCCATCATTTTGTTAAATTCATTTTGCAAATCCATCAGCTGGTCGCCTTTGCGCAAATGTACCCGCTGGGAAAAATCCCCTTTGGCTATGGCCTTGCAGGTTTGTTCAAAACGATATACGGGGCCGGCCATTTTGTGCGATACAATGGCCGAAATCAGCACTACAAAAACAACGTAAATAACCAGTTTATATATAAAGCCGTAGGCCAAAGCGGGGAAATGATCGTAAAGAGGCTGGAGCAGCACGGGGTACTGGTCAAAAATATCGTTTAATGTAAACGTCAGTTCAAAAGCCATGATGAGCAGCCCCGCCAATACGCTTAGGATGATTAGCGTCATGTAGCTGAACTGGAGGTTCTTTTTAATAAAAATCGTGCGTCTTTTGAACTGCGTCGCGCCCTGGGCAGGCGGCTGCTTTTCCATAACTCCTCCCGGAAAATATTAAAAATTAGTCACGTAACGCAGCTGCAGTATGCGTTCGTTTTCATCTCCGCGGCCAATGCGGCGTACCGCGCCGGAAAGTGCCAGAGCGGGGGTGACGTTCACCCGGGCGCCCAGGTTAAAACGGGAATCCCGTATGCTGTTGATGTTGTCCCATTCCCCCATAAGGGCCAGCCAGTCGTTTAGCTTCCAGGAAGCGCCCAGGAAAAAATATAAATCATGACGGTCAAAATCCGACAGGTTCATCCCGGCCGACGCATTAAGCCCCGGAGTAAAAATTTCTCGTGTCATGGTAATATAGCCGCCTTTGCGGTCGTCCATATATTCTTTGGAGGGGCGGTCATAACCGTAGCGGCGGCCGTCATAGCCGATGGCTATGGCGGGCAAATACAGGCTGCCGTCAAAGAGTTTCCATTTAACCTGAAAGTCCGGATTAAGCACTTTAATTTCGTCAGAGCTGCCAATCAGCTCATATATGGCCAGCGAAAAACCGATGTTAATTTGCGGGATAACGCCGAAATCCAGGCTTTCCATAATGCTTCCGTCGGCGTAAGAGCGGGTGGTGAAAGAGGCTTGGTATTTGTCCAACACATTGGCGGTAGGCACGTCAATCAGCAGGGTTTCCGGCGCATAGCCGTCATAATCCTGCGCGGCGGCGCAAAGAGGAATAAAAGCAAAACAAACAATCCATAAACATTTCCTTATCATGAAACATTCTCCTTAACAAATACATTACAGCCAAATGCGCGGGTCTTTTTGTTCCGGTTTCTGTATATAGCGGATGTTGTGCAAAAAGATAAATTCCCGTGCGGCCATAAAATCATTTTTGTCCCGCGGGAATTCCAGTTCCACGATCCCGTCTTCTATGCGGGACGTGTCGTATACTACCCCGCGGTTCCAGCGGTCCAGTTCGTCCGTATCCCTGTCCAGGGTGCGCGGATTCCAATAATCCCGCAGTACTACCTGTCCCTTGAGCAACTGTCCGCCTCCTACGGGAGAGGTTCTCTCGATAACGTCTGTTGTCCAAACGGTTTCTCCTTTGCACGGGCCGTTGGCAAAGGTTACTTTATAACGCGGGTCGCATTCGTTGGGTTTTTGGTTTATGCGTGCCAAAGAATAAGTGGCATAAGGTTTGCCTTCATTCATACACGCGGCGAAAACATGGCTGCGGAAGTTGCGTTCATAGCTGTCGGCGTTAAAAGGACGGTTATATGAGGCAGGTTCTTCTTTTTCCTGGTGACATCCAAAAGTTAAGGCCCCGAGCAGTATTATGGGCAAAAGCAATTTTTTCATGGTTTCTCCGTCTGGCGGAAAATAAACATACAGGGCGGGAAGGCCCTTTTACTCCAGTATAACTGTTTTTGAAATGTTTTGACAAGAGAAAAGCGAATCTTGCGTAAGCAACGGGAAATGGAGAAACAACTCCCCAGGCATAAACGGCTTTGCGGCAAAGCGGCGGAAAGTCCGCCCCCTTTGCCCGGAGCATGCCTTGACAAATCAAGAACCTGTCATTTGACCGCTTCGCGCAGCTGCTCCCATTCTTTCTTCTTCTGTTCCAATTCCCTCTGAGCCTGCTGCATTTGGTCGCTTAATGCCCCGTCTAAACGCATGCGGGCTAAGGTCGTTTCCAAGTCTTCCATTTCCTTTTTGAGTTCTCCCACACGCTGTACGACTTGATCCGCCACGATGGCGCCCTGCCGGGCGGGAGTCAACCCGGAGTCCACGTTAAGTACTTGCCTGGTTGTATCATAAAATATAGCCGCCGGCAGGCGCGTATCCTCGGCAAATGTTTGGGCATTGGCGGCTGTGGGGGTGATAAAAAGGCTGGGTTTGACCTTATTCCCCGGGTTGGAAGAGGAAGGGGGCGCCTGTAATTCGTTCCACTGTTGTGTGTTGTAGGCTACATAAGGAGGGTTAAGCCCGTCCAGCTCTGTCTGGAGTTGTTGGATTTCTTCTTCGTTTTGACCGTCTTCCCGGGCTTGCTGCAGTTTGGCTTCTTTAAAAGATTGTAAGTTGTTTTGCGCCAGATTCAGCGGATCGGTGTATAATTCCCCGCCCATGGCCGTCGCCAGCGCTTGCGCTTCATTGGTGGCGGCCACCCAGTAACAGTTCCCGTCGGGGCAATTGGAGGAGGAAACATAGTTGTAAAATTCTTTGGTTAGCTCTTGGGCGGAAATTTCGTCTTCCGTCTGGAACCGGGCCGGTTCTTTGCCCAATACGATAACAATATTCAACGGGGGCGGGGCAAAGCCCAAGGTGTCTTTCAGTTTATTAAGAGAAATTTCTTTTTGTTGCCGGGCCTGTGCCATTTCCTGTTGTTGCTGCTGTTCTTTTTCCTCCTGGGAAGGGCGCAGACTGCAAGCGGATGGGGGGGTTTCTTGATAGGAAGCCGTGGCTTCCCCGTAACAGCGGAATGTTTGTTCCAGCCCGACGGCTTGCTGGCGGGCCGCATCCCGCTGAATTTGGGACAGTCTTTCTTGGCGGAATTGTGTGTGTTTTTCCGCAATGATTTTCAAGGCTTCTTCCCGGCGTTTTTTGTCAGCCGGAGGAAGTTCTTGAGCCCCGTTTGCGGGCTGGTACCAGTCGTTTACGGAGTCCCGCAAATGTTCAAGGCTTTGTTCGGTGTCCAAAATGTCTAAGATGCTCCAGTTATTCGGTCCGGTATTGCGGGAAGATTCGTTTTCCGCGGAAGAATTCGGTATATCTAAAGAAGGAGCTTCCGCCCGTTGGAAACGCTGTGTCGGCCGACGCGTACTGCCCAAACCCAGTCCGTCTGCAGGGGAAACTGCGGCGGCGGACGGCGTTTGCTGCGCAGAGGCGGAGGAATCGGGCTGCATGCTGCGGGCGGAAGTTTCCTGACGGAACCAGTTTTTTAATGGGCTAAACCACCTGGCCAGCCTGGAGTCCGGAATAGAAGCCGGGCTTTGGGCGGGCATATATTTTGCGGCGCGTTCCAAGCGAACAAGGCGGTCATACGGCGTATCGGAGGTATTGATGTCATGCATGCCCCGCTGGGCCGCGTCCGGGGCGGTTTGACGCACCAAAACCCATTCCCCATCTTCATTCAAAAATTCTGCCCTCCCATAATCGTATGTTTCCGGAAAATAAGAAGAGGCGGAAGGATATTCATTGTCGGAGGTCCGGGGGGCGTCCGCCGCCGCGCGGGAAGGGCCCTCCTCCGTCCCGGCCGCTGGAAATGGGTGGCCGTCCGGAGGCGGCATAAAGGTTTGCCCCGCGGTTGCAAACAAGCTTTTTGTTCTGTTTTGTTCATGCGTTCTGCCGGAAAAAAGCGTATATAACTTGTGCGCCAGTTCCGTCAATGGATTGGATGTAAAAATCTGGGGAGAAGGTTTTTTCAGGCGTGCCTGTTTTCCCGCGCCGGAAGAAGGATCTTCCAAAAACGGCAACAACAGGAAAAATAGAATGGCAAAACACAGCATAATGATGATAAATTTGCCTGCATTTTTGGTCTTTTTTTGCTTAGACATGGCCTTTCCCCGCATAATATATTTATATAAAGTTTAGCCGTTTTTTTTGGAAGAGGCAAGGGCTTTTTGAGGCATGAAAGGCGGGCGGTCAAAACAAACGGGAAAATAGTCTTTGGGTTATTTCCCAGGATTTGGCCACGTGGGCTTTGAGTTTATCCCAAAAACTTAAGCGAGGCGTTTGCTGCGCGGTTGTGCCGGTGGGGAGATAATAGCGGTGTTTGTTGAGCAACGGAAGCAAATAGTTGGAAGGCACGGCAAAATTTAAGTTTTGATTTCCTTCCCCTTTATAACTGCCGAAAGCGACGGAAATGACTTGTCCGTTTTCATTGAATACGGGACTTCCGCTGGAGCTGGGGGAAATAGGAGCGCTGATTTGATGCAGCAGAGTGCCGTCGCTTTTGCGCCGTACCTGACTGATTAGCCCGGAAGACACCGTATTTTGCAGACGGCGCGGATTGCCGATGACGGTGATTTCCTGCCCCGGCAATACATAGTCGGAATCCCCCAGCGTTACGGTGGGCAAATAACGGGCATCTATTTTCAGCAGGGCCAAGTCTACTTGCTCCGCTTCGTCCAGTTTTACGGCCTGGCCGGATATGGCCCCCGTATTGAAAGTAACATTTACGTATAGGGCATCATTGAGCACATGCCGGCTGGTGGCGAGGACGCCGTCCTCGGTAATGACAAAGCCCGTTCCCGTAAAAGTGGAGCCGTCTGTTTTGAGTACGTTAACGGCCACGATTGCCGGAGCGTTTTCTTCGGCTATTTCCACGCGGGTTTTGGCCTGGGCCCCCAGGCATAACCCTAAAAACAGAAGTAAAGCGGCCGTACGGTTCATGTAAATGATTATATAAATTTAGCGTGCGTTTGGCCGGTCGTATTCCGGCGGCATTTGCCAAGAGGATATATAAATTGTACACTTTTATGAGCGGCAGTGCCGTTTTAGGAGTTAAGCAATTATGGAAAAAGTATATATCAGCCGTAAGAAATATGAAGCCCTGTTGGGGGAATTGAAAAATTTAAAGGATACCAAAGCACAGCTTTCGCAGGAAATCGGCGAAGCCGCCGCCCAGGGGGACCTGAAGGAAAACGCTGAATATCATGCCGCCAAAGACAAACAGGCCGAAACGCTTATTCGCATTCAGGAACTGGAAAATACGCTGCGCAATGCGGAAATTACGGATAATTTGGACGTTGACCGCAGCGAAGCGCGCATAGGGGCGACTGTGACAATTAAGGATTTGGAAGCGGATATAGAATTTACCTATACGCTGGTGGGGTCAATGGAGTCCAACCCGGACAAAGGACTTCTGTCCGTAAAAAGCCCGCTGGCTTCCGGGGTGCTGGGGCATAAAGAAGGGGATGAGTTTGAAGCACAGCTTCCCAAAGGCCCGCATAGATATAAATTAGTCAAGCTGGAATACAAATAATTTTTTGTCGGGAATTTATGAAAGACGGAGCGGCTTGCCGCTCCGTCTTTTTGTATCAAGAAAATCACCGGCTGGGCCGGTGGTTCAGCAAGGTTCTGGCGTGTGAAAAACCCCCGGCTTTGACGGGGGCATTTATTCGGTGTTGGAATTATCGTCTATACCAAGGTTCCGTTTCGGCTATGCGGCGTATATATCACGACACAGAGGTTCGGGCAAAAGAGCCGTGCGTCGGCGCGGCGGCGCGCATACGGCGGAAAAACGTCTGCACGCGTGCGTCGCAGCGGATGTCTTTGAGCGTAATGTCTTTTTTCAGTCTGATTCCTTCCAAAGTGCGGCAGCGGCTGAGGGCCACATAGGTTTGGCCCGGGGCAAAGGCGCCGCGCCCGATATCCAAATACACCCCGTTGAAGGTGAGCCCCTGGCTTTTGTGTATGGTGATGGCCCAGGCGGGTTTAAGCGGGTACTGCTTGAAAAAACCGTTTACTTTCGGTTCCAACTTTTGGGAGAGGGGATTAAAAACGTATTTCACATCCTCCCATACATACGGTTCCACCTGGTAAACGCTTCCTTTCAGTTCCACTTTAATGAAATCTTCTCCCAAATCATAGACCAGGCCAATATCCCCGTTTACCCAGTGGCAGTCCGGGTGGTTGGCCAGCATCATGATTTTGGTCCCGCGTTTAAGGCGCAGGGTTTCTTCGGCCGGAACGCTTTTCTTTTTGAATGCTTCGTCCACAACGGCACGGTATACAAATTCCTTGCCGGGCAGTTTGGCCAGGCGGTCGCGGTTACGCCAGGCCGCGCCTTCGTTAGTGGGGGATAAAATGACGGCGTCGTCTAAATCGTCGGGTTCTTGGTCCGTTTTGCGGCAGTTGAGCCAGGCGTCCAGTTCCGGCTGGGTTACGGTTCCTTCCCGTATTTGATTGAGCAGGCGGGCGAAGAGCCCGTCTTCTTTTTGGCGGAAAATCCGGTTGAGTTCAAACACTTCTATTTTGGTTTCCCGCGTTACATGTGCGTCAAAGAAAAACGGACTCGGATACTGCGCGCGAAAATAGTCAAACAGGCCGTCTTGCGGATTTTCTTCAACGGGCGGCAGCTGGAACAAATCCCCGAACAGGATCAGCTGTTTGCCTCCGAAAGGGGCCGTTTCCCCGGTGGAAATGCGCAGGATATGGTCCATGGCGTCCAGCAGGTCGGTGCGCAGCATGGAGGCTTCGTCCACGATGATGGTTTCCAGCGAGTCCACCGTGCGCCGCGGAAGTTTTTTCAGGGAAGATAAATCCAGCAAATTGCCCGGTTTTAGATGGAAAAATGAGTGCACCGTCTGCCCGCGTACGTTGACGGCGGCAATGCCGGTGGTGGCCAGCACCACGGCGTTTTTGACGGTGTTGCGCGCAAAAAACTTCAGCAGGGTGGTTTTGCCGGTGCCGGCTTTGCCGGTAATAAAAATCAGCGGATGGCTTCGGGCCGGTGCGTCCAGCAGGGCCAGGGCGTCTTTGAATTCATCGGTGATTTCTATATGTTGTCCGGGTTCGGGTGAAAAAAACATACTTCATTATACTATTTTGCTTTTGGCAGACCGGAACGGATAGTTCTGATTCCCTTGCCTTTTCCGGGCGTCAGTTTGCTATGATGTTTTTATGAATACATCCGTTTCCGCCGCTTTAGTTTTAAGTTTTTTGGCAGGGGCCGCCACCAGCGTGGGGGGTCTGCTGGCGTTTGTCGTTAAAAAAGACAATTTTGCCGCGCTGGCGTTGGGGTTGGGCTTTTCGGCCGGCGTTATGCTGTATGTATCCTTTATGGAAATGATGCCGCAGGCCAAAGCTTCGCTGACGGCGCTGTACGGGGAAAATCCCGCCGCGTGGCTGAGCGTGGGGATTTTCTTTTTCGGGGTGGTACTGGCATGGCTGATTGACCGGTTTATGCCCTCGCACCATGTGCATTCCGACGCTTTGGAAAAGAAAAATAAACTCAAACACCTGGGGCTTTTTACCGCGCTGGCTCTGGCCGTGCACAATTTCCCCGAAGGGTTGGCCACGTTTATGGCCTCTATGGAAAATGTCACGCTGGGCGTATCCATTGCGGTGGCCGTGGCTATACACAATATCCCTGAAGGTATTGCCGTGGCTTTGCCCGTTTATCATGCCACGGACAGTAAAAGCAAAGCGTTTTGGTACAGCACGTTTTCGGGCTTGGCCGAACCGCTGGGGGCTATATTGGGTTATGTCATTTTCCGCAGTATACTCAGCGAGGCCGCCTTCGGCGTGATGTTTGCTTTTGTGGCCGGTATAATGGTGTATATTTCTTTGGACGAACTATTGCCCACCGCGCACGAGTACGGCGACGGGCACGGCGTTATCTGGGGCGTTATCGGCGGCATGATGGTCATGGCGCTGTCTTTGCTTGTTTTCTGAAAATTTATCATATTTATGGGCCGTTTACAGAAAGAGAAAGGAGTCTGCTTGTTGAAATAAAGACAAATTTTGAAGGTTGGAGCGGCATTTTGGTGATTCCGGTTTAGGAGGTTGAATATGAAAAAAGTACTTGTCATTTTTATGATGATGTTTGTGGCGGGGGCGTGTGCTTCGGTTCAGGAGGAGGAATATGTATCTCCCTATTATATGACCGAAGAGGAACATAAAAAAATAAACGAGGAAATATGCCGTTTGGAGGAACCCGTTCGGGATTTGGAAGCCCGGTATTGGGCAGGCCGCATAGCGACCGGCGGAGATGTGACTTATGAGGAGTTGGAAAAGAACAGTCACCATTGGTTTGGCGGCGAAGAATGCAACCGCCGTTTAATGGAAAAAATCCGCCAAAATTTGGACACGGGCAATACGCATCCTTTAACGCAGGAAGAAGAGGAGCTGTTAGAGCAAGTCAACCAAGCCGCGCGCGCCGTCATCATGCCGGCTACGCAGGATAAAAAACTGATAGCTTCCTTAACGGCGGAGCAATGTATAGAACTGAAGGGGCGTTATTGGGCCTGGGAAATAGTGCATGAAAAATGGATTACATTGGAAGAATTGAAGAAATATGCCGCCACAACCTGGTCGTGCCCTGCAGATTATAATAGGCGCGTAATAGAGGAAATAGAAAAAAATGTGAAGAGCAAACATATTGTCCCGTTAAATGAACGGGAAGCCTATATAAACGACGCCTGTACGGAACTTGACTGTGAGGACTGGCAGGAAAGTTCCTCGAATAAATAGAAGGTTTTTCGAAAAAGCCCCGCCGTTTGGCGGGACATGAAACTCACGAAAACGAAGACCTCGCCGTAAGGCGGGGTTTTATAAATATCTCCCGCGGGGAGGAACCCTGAGGGGCCTCTTTAGCGCAGCTGCCGGAACCGCTGATAAATAAAAGATAGCACCATCAGCACAGCCGCCACGCCGAAAAGGCCGAATACGCGGTACAGACCGCCCAATGCCCAAATGTCCGAGAAAAACAATTTTAACAGAGCCAGCGCAATTAATATAATGCCTGTACGTTTTGTGTAAATACTTTTGTTGTTGGCGCCCAAAAGCAAACAAGCTGCGCCGAACAGCGTCCAGCCCACCGTATAAGCGATGGCGGAATTAAACGAGCCGAATATGTCAAAGCTCAATTTGCCTCCCACAGAGAAATAAGAAGCAATTTCTATATTCATCAGTAGGAAAAGCAATATGCCGCCCACGGCTTTGAGCCAGGCCCGGAAACGGCTTTCTTCCTTCGGCTGCCACCAGTGCGCCGCCAGCAGAGACATGGCGCCCGCCAAACCGAACACATACAGATACCAGTTGAAGATTTTATTTTCTACCGGGTAATAGCTGTTTATTTCCGGATTTAATACCAGCCGGACAAATACAATGAGAAGCAGGGCAAAGCCCGTGCGGGTCAGGCCCGGATGGTGCAGGAAACGGTTTAAATACACCAGCGCCGCTCCTTCCAGCGCCCATGCCGCGGTCAGCCAAGCTTTACTCAGTTCCAGCGGGAAAACCAGTGTAACAAAAAATAGCGTTACCCCGCCCAGTAAAGCCAAACGTGTGCGTTGTATTCCTTCCGTCAGTGGCTGCCAAGAAACGGTTTTATAAACAGCGGCCGCATAGAGCAGCGCAAAACCCAGCGGCAGCAACCCCGGATGCGCTATAACAAAATAGGACCGCATGGTTACATAGATAAGCAGCGAAGCCACTACCCCGGACAATGCACTGCATATCCAAGCAGCCGTGTCATCTAAGAAGCGTTTTTTAAAAAAGAACGGATACGCGGCAAAACAAAAAAAGATGCCCAGCGTCCAATAAATAAACGCTTGAGCCTCTCCGGCCTGCAGCTGGGCTGTCTGTATCAGTTGCAGCAGCGTACTTCCGCATAAAGCTGCCAGCAGCGGCTTGCCGTTTCTGTAAACATATACAAAGAAGGCGCAAAGCAAGTTGAAAGCCAGCGTAAAGCCCATCAATAGATGGATGGGGAGGTCCTGTCCGGCGCTCATTATGGATATGAGTATATATGGCATTAATGCGGTGGCAAACAATGTCAGGGGCAAAGTCTTGTCGGTTTGTTTTACGGCATAGCGTGCCACGGCGGCGATGAGCAAAGAAGGGATAAAAGCCATAGTCAGGATGATCCAGGACGGCATCGCAGCCGGCCTGAAAAGAACATAAATAATCAAGGCTATGATAAATGCGATGCAAGCCCCGAGTGCCGACAGTATTTTGCCGTTTAAGGCGGCGAATAAGGCGGACAGAGCCACGAATACGGCCATTAATATAAATGCCGCCCCAAAAGCCTGAGCGTTGGCCTGGGGCAGGCTAAACAGCAGCGGCAACATGAGGATCCCCGGCAGGATGATGGCCAGGCCGGAGGGGGATGCCCCCTGCTTTTTATACAGCAACAAATCCGGGGCGGCATTGACGGCGGAAAAAGCCAAAAATGTCGTCAGCGTCAGCAACGGCTGATTGTTTATGTTGCGTATCCAAAGGCAAAGGGCGATAAATACAAACACTTTGCCTACAATAAAGGCAAAGGCGTATCTGTCGGGTTGGCGGTATGCCAAAAACGCCAGTAAAATATTTAACCACAGACCCAAAGCCAGCCATGTCAACGCATGGGAAAAATGGATGTCGTTGACGTTTAGCGCAGCGCAAATGAACATAAACCCGCCTACGGTAAAAAAGGCCAGTATCTCTTGGGTAGTTTTAGAAATCCTGTCTTTATATTTCCACGCGGCCGTCACGGCTGCCGCAGTATATAAGGCGCAGAAGAAGGCAAATGTCCCTGCCTGCGTGCTGAGAATATGGGCTGCCGCAGCTATTTGGCATAAAAAGGTAAAAATACAAGCGCCGATGAGCAGGCCGTTCCAGCGGCGTGTCAGGGCGGTGATGGCTGCCGCCGCGTTGATAAAAGCCACATAAGAAAAGAAAAAGATATAGTTTTCACCGCCGCCGGAAAGTATAAATGGAGTTAAAAAGCTGATGACTTCCGCCAGGAAGCCGACGTATTTGGCATTTTTGTATATGGCTACGCCAAAGGACAGCAAGGCTACCGCCGCCATAAAGACAAAAGCGGTAGAAAAGCTGATCAAATTATAAAAGGAATATGCGCCAAAAATGGAAGCATACAGTATGGACAGACCGCAGCCGCAAAGCGTACCGGCTGTGGTTTTCAGGTTTTCCCGACGGATAAATAAGCCTGTTGTTAACAGAGCAGTCCCCAGTAGCGCGCTTAAAATAATGCGCATGGCCGGGCTAATCAGATTGTTTTCAATGGAATATTTTATCCAAAACGCAAAACCTAAAAACAGTGTGAACCCGCCAATCCAGGAGAAAAGTTTGGCGGTGGTAAAATTTTCCCAGTCTATCCAAGGCTTGGCC
>CALUXH010000081.1 GCA_944324695.1 uncultured Elusimicrobiales bacterium
TGGGGGTCAGCTCAAACTGCGGCTTAATTAAAAAAACGATTTCGCTTTGCGCCGCCATTACTTTAAAAAGCGGCTCCATAATCATCTTTAAGGAAATAAAAGACACATCCACCGCGGCAAACTGCGGGGCCTGCTCAAACAAATCCGCCGTCATATAGCGGGCATTGGTTTCGGGGTTAAAATGAAAATTTTTGTAGCGCAGCATTTCGCTGGCCAGCTGGCCTTTGCCCACGTCCACGCCGTATACTTCTTTGGCTCCCGCCTGTATCATGCAGTCGCTAAATCCGCCCGTCGCCACACCGATGTCCACGCAAATTTTGTCTTTGACGGAAATATTCCACGTTTTCAGCGCATGCGCCAACTTCAGCCCGCCGCGCGACACATACGGGCAGGATTTTTCTTTTAAGGAAATCACGTCTTCCGGCAAAATGCTGCGGTCGGCCCGCGTGTCCGCCTGGCCGTTGACCAGCACTTCGCCCGCCATAATGGACGCCTGTGCGCGGGTACGGCTTGGAAAAAAGCCCCGTTCCACCAGCGCCATGTCCAGGCGCAGTTTTTTACTCGGCATGATCGGCCTCGTCCGCGTTTCCTTCCGGCGCGTCAAAGGGCTCGGTCAGCAGGGCCGCGCCTTTTTTCTTTAAAGCGGTTACTTTAAATTTCACTTCCTGCAGTTTCTGCGTCATTTCTTTGGACAGCGCAATGCCTTCTTCAAACAGTTTTACCGACGCATCCAAATCCGTTTGCTCTTCTTCCAGCTTGGACACGATTTCTTCCAGGCGGTTTAATTTGCTTTCAAAATTGTTTTTCATTTGACCTCCGCATGTATCATGCCGTCTTTGACCTGCACGTAAATCATTTCTTTTTCCTGCGTTTGCCCGACGCGGGAAATAATTTTGCCTTCCGCGTTGCGCGTAATGCTGTAGCCGCGTCCCAGCACCGCAAACGGGCTTAAAGCGGCCATTTTTTGACTCAGCAGTTCCAGCCGCGTTTCGGCCTGCCCCAGGCGTTTTTCAAAAGCGTCTTCCAGCCTTAGCGTCAGCTCGTCCACGCGCTGTTCTTTCTCCTGCGTGAGCAGTTCGGGCTGTTTAAAAATACGGCTGTTTACGGCCAGTTCCACGCGCGCTTTGGCGCGTTCGTAAAACAAACTGACGGCCTGGAAGAGCCGCTTTTGCAGTTGTACGATGTGCGCGTTGACGCCTTCGGCGTTTTGCACCACCAGTTCCGCGGCGGCGGAGGGCGTGGGCGCGCGCAGGTCGGCCACAAAGTCGGCTATGGTAAAATCCACCTCGTGCCCGACGCAGGAAATGACGGGTATTTTGCTGGCGTAAATGGCGCGTGCGACGGGCTCTTCGTTAAACGCCCATAAATCTTCCATACTGCCGCCGCCGCGCCCCACCAAAAGCACGTCCGGCGCGGGTTTTAGGCGGTTTAAATCGGCTATGGCCTGCGCAATCTGTTCCGCCGCTTCTTCCCCCTGCACCAAAGCGGGGGCCAGCACCACTTCCAAGTTGGGGCTTCTGCGGCGCAGGACGGACAGAATGTCCCGTATGGCCGCGCCGGTAGGGGAAGTGACCACGCCGATGCGGCGCGGAAAAGAAGGAATGGGCTTTTTGTGTTCCGTTGCAAACAGGCCTTCGGCTTCCAATTTCTTTTTGAGTTTTTCAAATTCCAAAAACAGATTGCCTTTGTGCAGGGCTTCCACGTTTTTGACGACGATTTGGTATTTGCCCTGTTTGGGGTAGCAGGACAAATCCCCGAATACGCGTACCTGCATGCCTTCCTGCAAGTCCAGCCCGTTTTTGCGTGCGTCCCATTTAAACATGACGGCGGCCAAAAGCGCGTCGCGGTCTTTTAAATGAAAATACAGGTGTCCGCTGGCGGCCTCGCGCAGCTGGCCCACTTCGCCTTCCACGAATATTCCGCGGAACACCCCTTCCATCATCTGTTTAATGGCCAGCGTGATGGCGGTAACGGTAAAAACCTGTCCTCTGAACGGAGCTTCGGGTTCCATAATTATTTTTCGGCTTTGGGCTTGGCGGCCTGCGGCGGGACTTCGCCGCGCAGTCTGCGCCAGCGTTCAATCAGCGGGGCTTCTTTGCCCTGGTTGGTCGGATGGAAAAACTGTACGGGGTCGGGCATATACAGCTGTTTGACGTAATGGTTTGGAAAATCATGCGCGTATTTGTAGCCTACGTTTTTTATACCGGAGCGCAAATGATCCGGCACGCGGCGCAGTTTGCCTTCGCGCACTTCTTTTAAGGCGGCGTCTATGGCCAGGTAGGCCGAATTGCTTTTGGGCGCGCAGGCCACGTAAATGGCCGCATGGGCCAGCGGGATGCGTACTTCGGGCATGCCCAGCACTTCGGCGGCTTTAAAAGCGGCCTGGGCAATCATCAGCGCGGCGGGCTCCGCCAGGCCCACATCTTCGCTGGCGCAGATGAGAATGCGCCGCGCGATAAAGCGCGGGTCTTCGCCGCTTTCCAGCATGCGCGCCAACCAGTAAACCGCCGCGTCCGGGTCGGAGCCGCGCATGGATTTGATAAAAGCCGAAATAATGTCGTAATGTTCGTCGCCTTTTTTATCGTAATTTAAATGGCGTTTTTGTATGCACTCCTGCGCCACGGCCAGGTCCACCTGCTTGAGGCCGTCCTTGTCCGGCTCCGTGGTCAGCACGGCGATTTCCAATGCGTTTAACAGTTTGCGCCCGTCCCCGTTGGCCTGCGTAATGAAATACTGCGCCGCGTCTTCGGTAAGTCGGACGTTTTCTTTTTGTGCGGCGCGGTCCAAAATTTTATGCAAATCTTTGTCCGCCAGCGGTTTAAATTCGAAAACGGAAAAGCGCGACAGGAGCGCATTGTTGATGTAAAAATACGGGTTTTCGGTGGTAATGCCGATGAGGATAATGTCTCCGCGCTCCACGCTGGGCAGCAATACGTCCTGCTGGGTTTTGTTGAAATGGTGTATTTCGTCCAAAATGACCAGCGTGCGCCGTTCGTCAAACGTGGGCGTGCGCATGCGCTCTTTGGCTTCGGAAAGCACTTTTTTTAAATCCGCCACGCCCGCGGCGGCGGCGTTGAGTTCCACCACGTGCGCCTGCGTGCGGCTGGCCACATAGCGCGCGGTGGCCGTTTTGCCGCAGCCCGGGGGGCCGAAGAACACGGCCGATTTAAGCGTATCCGTTTCCAGCAGGCGGCGTAGCATTTTGCCCGGCCCCAGCAAATGCGGCTGTCCGGCAAAATCCTCTATTTTTTTGGGCGCCTGGCGCGCGGCCAGCGGCATAAAAGTGTCGTCTTGCATAAATTATTTTTGCACCGTGTCCAACGCTCCCTGCAGTTTGGCTATCAGCTGGTCCACGCGGGCCTGTTCTTCTTTTTGTTTACCGCCTTCGGCCAGGCCTTTTAAATAGGCTTCGGCGGCAAATTCCAGCGCAACGGTCAGCGCCTGCTTTAAGGTGTCTATAATATCTTCTTCGTCCTGCAGGCGGCGCATTTCCTTTTCCACCTTGGAAGCCAAATCCGCCACCTCCACATAGCCGAGGTCTTTTATTTCCACGTCTAAGGATATTCCTTTTATCTCTACGCTGACGGTGTTTTTGGCCATAATTTTCCTTAAAGAAGCGTGTTTTGTTTTTCCTGCGCGCGGGCGATTTCTTTGTCTACGCGCGTCTGCAGTTTTTTAAGCGCGGAAACGGTGTTCTTTTTCCACTCGCGCAGGGTTTTAAGCTCGTTTTCCGTTTCTTTTAAGCGCGCTATTTGCTCTTCCTGCTGGCGCAGCTTTTGGCGCAAAGCGGCTTTTTCGCTCTCCAATGTTTGGAGGCGAGCCGCCGCCTGCGACACCAAAAGTTCCAGCTGTTTGAGTTGCTCCTGCATTATCTGAGTTCGGCCCCCGTTTTGGCTTTTAAGTTTTCCAGCAGCGCGTTAAAAGCCGCGTCCGTTTCCGCGTCTTTTAAGGTGCGGTCCGGCGCGGAGAAAGCCAGCGTAAACGTAACGCTTTTTTTGCCTTGCGGCAGGCGGTCTCCTTCGTATAAGTCAATTAAATCAAAGCGCAGGTTTACGTTGAGCGGCGTGTTTTGCAGCACGTCTTTTATTTGGGCGTACGGCACGGTTTTGTCCAGCATGACCGACAAATCGCGCAAAGACGGCGGGAAAGCCGTTACGGCTTTGGCCGGTTTAAACTCCTGGGCGGAGAACATTTTCTCCAGCGGTTTTAACGCCAGTTCAAACGCCCAGACTTCGTTTTCTTTTACGTCGCAGGCTTTCAGGGCCAGCGGATGCACCGCGCCGAACACGCCGGCTTTTTTGCCGTTGATTAATACGTCCATGCAGATTTTGGGGTGCATGTACACCGGCGCGGAAACGGACGGCGCAAAAGACACGCCTTCAAATCCTTCCAGCAGGTTTTGCATAATGCCTTTTAGGAAAAAGAAGTCCGGTTTTTCCCCGTTGGCTTTGAAGAAGGGGCGGTGCGTCAAACGCCCACACTGTACGCCGGAAACGGTGTAGGTTTCGGCGGGGAAACCTTTAATCAGGTTAAACGTGCGCGTGGCTTCAAACAGCGCCAAATCGGCGTTGCCGCGGCTTTGGTTAAAGGCGATGTTTTTAAGCAGCGCCGGCAGCAGGGTGGGGCGCATATAGTCCCAGCCTTTGGCCATGGCGTTTTTAATTTTGACGGCGTTTTTGGGCTCAAAACCAAAGTCTTTGAGTTCTTTTTCGCCTAAAAAATCAATATTTTTGCATTCGTAAAAGCCCAGGCCGGCCAGTTTTTCGCTAAACAGTTCCAGCAAATCCACCCCTTTGGGGTTGTCGTTGAACTGCACGAAAGCGCGGCTTTCTCCGGCCGGAATGCAGTCAAAGCCCGCAAAACGCGCGGCTTCTTCGGCCAAGTCCCAGCGGTGGTTCAGGTCGCGCCGGTGCGTGGGCGCCTGGAAGGTCCACTCTTTGCCGGAAGCGTCAAATTTCAGCGCGAGGCGCGAAAAAATGTCTTTGAGTTTTTCTTCGGCAATATCCGCGCCTAAAATGCCGTTAATTTGCGCGGGGGTAAAATGGACGACGGGGTTTTCATACGGATGGGGATACGCGTCGCGTATTTTGGACGGCGTACCGCCGCAAGCGGCCACAAACAACTCCGTGGCGCGCTTTAAAGCCAGCTCCGTCATACCGATATCCGCCCCGCGTTCAAAACGCTGGGACGAGTCGGAAGACACGGCGTAGGTCTTGGAGGTCTTGTTGGTGGTCGGCGCGTCAAAATAAGCCGATTCAATAAAAATATCCGTGGTGTCTTCTTTAATGCCGGAATTGAGCCCGCCCATGACGCCGGCCAGCGCGGTGGCTTTTTTGTCGTCGCCGATCATCAGAGCGTTTTCGTCCAGCGTTAGTTCGCGCCCGTCTAGGAGGATAAATTTTTCGCCGTTTTGCGCGCGGCGCACCACAATGGTGTCGCCGTCAATTTCGTTTCGGTCAAACGCGTGCAGCGGCTGGCCCAGCTCAAACATCACATAGTTGGTGACGTCCACCAGCGCGTTTTTGGGGTTCAGGCCCATGGCGGACAGGCGTTCTTTGATAAAATCGGGGGATTCTGCGTTTTTAACGCCGCGTATGATGCGCCCCGTATAGCGCGGGCAGGCCTGCGCGTCGCGAATGTCCACGTTTAAACTTTCACCTTCCCCGGCGAATTCTTTCGGGGCGGGCTGTTTGACGGGTTTATTCAGCAGGGCCGACAGTTCGCGCGCCACGCCCAAATGGGACATCAAATCGGGGCGGTTGGAGGTGATTTCCAAGTCAAACAAAGCGTCCGCTTTGCCGTAGAGCGTGCGTACGTCGGTGCCCAGCGGGATGTTTTCATCCAGTACCAAAATGCCGCGCGCGCGGGTATTGGTCAGACCCAATTCGTCGGAGGAGCAAATCATGCCCTCGCTGACCACGCCGCGTATTTTGGCGGGACCTAAAACGGTTTTGCCCAGCCGCGCTCCCACGCGGGCCAGGGGGACTTTTTGCCCCACGGCCACGTTCGGCGCGCCGCAGACTACACGCTGCGTTTTGCCGCCGCCCAAATCCAAATCCACCAAATGCAGATGGTCGGAGTCGGGGTGGTTTTCAATATGGGTGATTTGCGCGACGCTGACGCCTTCAAAGTCCGCGCCTTTTTTTTCTATGGACGCTACTTCCATGCCCAGCTGCGTGAACTTTTGCGCCAGTTCTTCCGGCGTGAAATCAAGGTCAATAAAATCTTTGAGCCAACTGTAAAGTATCTTCATATGCCGTCCTTAAAATTGGTTTAACAGGCGCAAATCGTTTTCATAGAAAGCGCGTATATCGTTGATGTCCATCATCATCATGGCCAGGCGTTCCACCCCCATGCCGAAGGCATAGCCGCTGTAAATTTCGGGGTCAATGCCGCAGTTTTTAAGCACGTTGGGGTGCACCACGCCAGAGCCGAGCATTTCTATCCAGCCGCTGCCTTTGCAGATATGGCAGCCTTTGCCGGAGCAGAAAACGCATTTGACGTCCACTTCCGCGCTGGGCTCGGTAAACGGGAAAAAAGAGGGACGGAAGCGGATTTCTGTCTTGTCTCCCAGCAGCCCTTTCATAAAGGCGGTCAGGTCGCGCTTTAAGTCGGCCATGCTGACGTTTTTGTCCACATACAGTCCTTCAATCTGGTGAAAAACGGGGCTGTGCGTGGCGTCTAAACTGTCGTTGCGGAATACGCGGCCCGGGGCCATAATGCGCAGCGGCGGCTGGTGTTTTTCCATAAAGCGGCTTTGCACATTGGACGTATGCGTGCGCAGTACCATGGAAAGCGGGCTGCCGGTTTGCGCAAAGAACGTATCCTGCGCGTCGCGCGCGGGGTGATGTTTGGGAATATTAAGCATATCAAAGTTATGCTTTTCATCTTCCACCCACGGCCCTTCGGCCCAGGTAAAGCCCAGCTTGGACAAAATGTCCGTCATGCGCTTTTGCGCAATGGAAAGCGGGTGCCGTTTGCCGCAGGGAACGGGACGTGCGGGCAGGGTTAAGTCCAAATCCACGCGGTTTAACTGTTCATTGAGTTCCTGCGCGGCCAGTGCGGCGGTTTTTTCTTCCAGGGCTTGGGTCAGTGCTGCTTTTAAAGCGTTGCCCAGAGGGCCGGCGGCTTTTTTGTCTTCTATGGAAAAATCTTTCAGATTTTTCAAAAGTTCGGTCAGCGCGCCTTTGCGGCCCAAAGCGGCCACGCGCAGCTCTTCCACCGCGGAGACATTTCCGGCGGAAGCTATTTTATCGGTGTATTCGCGCTCAATGTGCGCGCAATTTTCTTTAAATTCCTGTAAGGTCATAGATAACTATATTCTACTTTATTATTGGGTATTGGCGGTAAAATTTAAGTCAGCGTGTTAGATTTTAAAAGCCCCGCCTGCGGGCGGGGCTTTGGCAAAGCTGCACGGCGCGCATTACAGCACGGAGAGGTATTTTTCCAGTTCATAGCTGGATACGTGGCAGCGATACTGGTCCCATTCAATGTCTTTATTGGCAATGAATTTTTCAAAGGTATGTTCTCCCAGCACTTGGCGCACCAGCTTGGAGCGGCGCGTTTCATTCACCGCTTCATACAGATATGCCGGCAGAGTGCCGATGCCGCGTTTTTCCCGTTCCTGCGGGGACATGTGAAAGATGTTTTCTTCCGTCATGGCGGGTACGGGCAGTTTTTGGGCAATGCCGTCCAATCCTGCCCCGAGCATGACTGCGAAAGCCAAATATGGATTGCAGGCCGGATCGGGGAAGCGGCATTCTATGCGCGTGGCGGCGGGTTTGCCGGCTTTAGCCTGCGGAATACGCACCAATGCGCTGCGGTTTTTGCGGCCCCAGGCAATATAAGACGGCGCTTCATAACCGGGCACCAAGCGTTTGTAAGAATTGACCCACTGGTTGGTAACAGCGCAGATTTCGCTGACATGCGTCAAAATACCGGCTATATAATGTTTGGCCGTTTGGGACAAATACAGCGGGTCGTTGGCGTCAAAGAACTGATTTTCCCCGTTGGCAAACAAAGACTGGTGCACATGCATGCCGCTGCCGTTTATGCCGGCCAGGGGCTTTGGCATAAAGGTGGCATATACGCCGTTGGCGGCGGCTATTTGTTTGACGACGGTTTTGTAGGTAATAACCTGGTCGGCCATTTTCATGGCTTCGTCATAGCGCAGGTCTATTTCGTGTTGGGACGGCGCGACCTCATGGTGGGAATATTCCACGTGAATGCCCAGTTTCTCCAGCATCAGCATGGTCTGGCGGCGTATGGCGTAAGAGGAATCCAGCGGGATGGTGTCAAAATAACCGCCGAAATCCAGCGTTTGCGGATGTTTGTTGTCTTTAAAGTAAAAGTATTCCAGTTCCGGCCCGACCATAAACGCGTCAAAACCGGCCCGGCGCATGGCGGCCAGATTCTTTTTGAGGATATAGCGCGGGTCCCCTTCAAACTGTTTTCCGTCCGCGGTTTTAATGTCGCAGAAAAAGCGCGCAATGGGCGCTCCGGTCAGCTCCGGCGGGAACATTTGGAACGTATCCAAATCCGGCAGGGCCACCAGGTCCGATTCATAAATGCGCGCAAAACCTTCCACCGAAGAACCGTCAAATCCCATGCCTTCGTTCATGGCGTATTCAAATTCCCGGTGGGACAGCGACAGGGATTTTAAATTGCCCAAAATGTCCACAAACCACAGCTTGATGATTTGAATGTTGTTGCGCCTGGTTAAGTCTAAAATTTGTTTGATGGTTTCCTGTTCCTGCGCGCTGCGTGCCTGCATACGGCCTCCTGGATTTTCTTTTAAACCGTTATTATATAAAAAACCGCCGTAAACGGAGGCGGTTTTTATGTATTTTTTCCAAAAAACAGCTGCGGAGAAGGGCGCGCATACGGGCAAGCCGGGCCCGGTCGCGCAGAACCCCGGCGCGTTTAAAGCGTCATAGCCTGTTTTACGTCTGCGCCCATAGAGGTGGGCATGCCGTTTTTGTCCACGCACACCAGGGTGGTTTTTCCTTTGGTGCACAGGCGGCCGTTTTGGTTGGTGATGATGTTTTCAAACACGATTTTAATGTCCGAAATTTCCAGCACCTTGGTGCTGACGTCTATGACGTCTGCATAACGTACGGGGAATTTGTATTCCACTTCTTGGCGCGCCACCACGAAATACAGCCCTTTTTGCATCAGGGCCGGCACGGAAAAGCCTTTTTCGGCCATATACAGGGTGCGGGCTTCCTCAAAAAATTTTAAGTAATTGGCGTAATAGACCACGTTGCCGCAATCCGTGTCATGGTAAAAGATGGTTTTTTTCATAATTATTCCCCAATGATTTTAATTAAAACGCGTTTGTTTCTCTGGCCGTCAAATTCCCCGTAGAAAATGGTTTCCCACGGGCCGAAGTCCAGCCTGCCGTCCGTTACGGCCACCACCACTTCGCGGCCCAGCAGCGTACGTTTTAAATGCGCGTCGCCGTTATCCTCACCCGTCAAGTTATGCTGGTATTTGTCCACTCCGTACGGGGCCAGTTTTTCCGCCCATTTTAAGAAATCGGCGTGCAGGCCGCGTTCGTTGTCATTGATAAAGACAGAGGACGTAATGTGCATGGAATTCACCAGGCACAAGCCTTCGCGGATGCCGCTTTTTTCCAGGGCGGCTTCCACCTGCGGGGTAATGTTGACGATGTCGTAACGTTTGTCCGTGCAGAGGCTTAAGTATTCGGTATGTGATTTCATATATTAACTATAGCAAATCCGGGCGCGGCGTGTTTGTGTGTGCCGGTCCTTGCGCGCGCGCGGAGTTTATTTGTTACAATATCGATATGGATACGGAAAGACTGATGTCAATTTTGCGCAACCCTAAAAAGTTTCGTAAAAACGTCGCGCAGAAAAAACAGGAACAGGCCCGGGCGGAAAACGCCCCGGTCCAGCATCTGGTGTTTATCGTGCTGGGCGGGGTGTGTGCATTGCTGTTGGTGACGCTGTTGTTTATTTTTGTGGCGCGCAAACGGGCTGACAACGTGGCTGCCTCGTTGGATCCTTCCGTTCTGAAGGGTCTGGCCGTGGACGCGGATTTTAACCCAAATGCCGGCCTGCAGTACGTACAAATTTCGGAAGGGCAGGACCGCAACGTCAACGTGCGGGAACTGGGCACCACCCTGCCCGTGATTAGCCGTTTTAACTATCGCACCCTGCCGACTCAGCGGTATAAAATCATCGGTGAGGCTCCGTACGCGCTGACCATCAATATCGCCTCCAATATCAGCGACCCGGATTTGCTGCGCTATTTGTTTAACCAGCAGAGCGTGGCGGATGGATTTTTAAGCCGCCCGGACGTGGCGCCGCTTTTGGCGGACCCGGCGGCTTTGGCCGCGCTGGCGGCGGACCAAGATAAGCTAAACGCTTTCTTTTCTGATGAAACCATACAAAAAGTTTTGGCCTCTCCGGATTTAATCAATGCGCTCTCTGGCAGCCGTTTGTTTGCCCATTTGCTCATCAGCAAATCCGTCAAATATTACAGGGACCGCCCCGCTGAAGCGGCCAAACTGATTAACGCCAGCCCCGCGCTGCGCGCGCTGAAGCAAAATGCCGCCGTGCGCAAAGCCGTGACGAAAAATACATATCTTAAAGACATTGCGGCTACACTTTTAAAATAAAATTTGCTATAATTTTTATACAGCAAAGATTTATGCGGGCGTGGTTCAATGGTAGAACACGACCTTGCCAAGGTTGAGACGAGGGTTCGATTCCCTTCGCCCGCTCCATTTAAAAGGCTCCGTTTTTTAACGGAGCCTTTTTTGTTGCGCCGCAAAACCCCTCCTCGGACAAGAGGGTGCTGCAGGCGGTCTTTTGGGGCGCTTTTTCGAGCGGGTCAGCTGAAAAATTTAATGGAATTGGGCAGTATCACGTCTTCCATCACGCTTAACGCATAGGAATCGGTCATGCCCGCGATGTAATCGGTGATAATCACGTCGCGCAGGGTTTCATCTTCATGGTAGGCTTTGGTCATGGAGGCCATGTAATTGGCAAAGCTGGTGGCCGTTTGTTTGCCTTCATGCTCATAGGCGGCATAATCAAATTTATACCGCCCAAAAATCGTGCGGAAATAATCAAACAAATCCGCAATACACTTGTCGATGGTTTCTTTGCGCTGGCGCATTTGTTCGTTGTGGTAAATGCGCGCATAATTAAATTTGCGCAGTTCGGAAATGATATCCGTCTTTTCCGGAGAAAAACCAATACAGTCTTTGTCTTTGGAATGTTCTATCAAATCCAGCGTCAGGGTGTTGATGATTTCCCCGTTGGAGGTGCCGATTTCTTTTTGTACGATAAGCGGAATGTCTTCGGGTGTAATCAGGCCGGCTTTTACGGCGTCCTCTATGTCACGTCCCAAATAAGCGATTTTATCCGCCACGCGCACAATACAGCCTTCGTACGTGGTGGGCAGACAGCGGCGGCTTTGTATGGCTTCCAAATCGTTGGGGGTTTGCGCGGGGCGCAGCTCTTTGGTGGCAAAATCTTCCCCGCAGTGGCATAAAATACCGTCTTTAACGGCATACGTCAGGTTCAGCCCTTCGCCGTAATTGGCCAGATGTCCCACCACGCGGTAACTGTTCACTTCGTGCAAGAACGGGCGCGGTGCAATACAGGCGGCCAGGGCGCGTTCGCCCTCGTGGCCGAACGGAGCGTGCCCGATGTCGTGTCCCAGGCCGACGGCATAGGCTAAATCCTGGTCCAGCTGCCAGTTTCCGCTTTGGTTGAGCCCGCGGCAGATGGCTGCGGCAATGGTGGCCACGTGCAGCACATGTTCTATGCGCGTGCAGATATGGTCATTGTCCGGCGCGAAAAACACTTGGGTTTTATGTTTTAAACGACGAAACGGCAGTGAATGAATGATTTTTGTCTGGTCACGGAAATATTCTCCGCGCACGTCTGGCGTCTGCGGACGCGTGCGTTTGTAATAAATTTCATTGCCAAGCGGGTTTTTATTCATTAAATTTATGATACCATAATATAAAGGCTTTCCTAAAACGGAGTTGCGCCATGAAACCGAAAACCGCCGTCTATCAAGGTACTTTTGACCCGTTTACCTGCGGGCATCTGTCCGCATTAAAATCCGCCCGCGAACTGTTTGATGAGGTGGTGGTGCTTTTACTCGTAAACCCCGCCAAAAAACAGTTGTTTTCCGCGGATGAACGGGCGGAAATGATTAACGCCGCTGTGACGGAAGCGAAGCTGACCGGTGTGCGAGTGGACAGTTATGAGGGGCTGCTGGCCGATTATATGCAGGCGCACGGTCTGACCTGCTGCATACGCGGCGTGCGCAACGGCCGTGACGCGGAATTTGAATTGGAAAACCACCGCTTAAGCCGCGTGTTTTATCCGCAGTTACAGACCATACTGCTGCCTTGTGACCCTGCCTGGCAGGATGTCAGCTCTTCTGCTTTAAAAGCGGCCTGTGCCGCCGGCCGCGTGCCGGCCGAATGGGCGACAAAATCTGTGCGTGAGAAACTGTTGGAGAAGTATCCCTGCGTTGTCTTTTTCTAAGCTGTTTGCTGAAGGGTAGGACTTTAGACCCATAAAAATATGGGTCTTTTTTTATTTGCCGGCTAAGGCCGGCTTTTTCTATAATATTAGCGGAGAAGGACAAAAGGAGCAGTGGTTATGGCCTACGCACAACTTGCAAAGAAGCGTTGGGGCCTGCCGGCGGAACACATCAGGCCGCTGGTAGGGCGAAACGCCGTTTTTATAGGCGGGACTACTGTTTTTACTTACCAATCTGTTGTTACTTTTCATAGCAGTATATTTTCCAACCAAGAAGTCAAATCCGAAATAATTATTTTTAATGGGACATGGGGCCAAAAGTCAGAAAGAAATAGGACTTTTGGCCCTTTTGTTATATACGAGAAAGGCGCAGAATATAGGAAAGGGGAAACAGATGCATAAAATAGTGAGCATATTATTATCTGGCGTGTTGGTGGCGAGCAGTGTAATGCCTTC
>CALUXH010000082.1 GCA_944324695.1 uncultured Elusimicrobiales bacterium
GCTCGCACGAAGCGCTGGAGCTGCGCGACGGCGGCGCGCGCTACAACGGCAAAGGCGTACTCAAGGCCGTGGCCAATGTGGGCAAAATTGCCAAGCGCGTCTGCGGCATGGACGCAAACGACATTCGTCTGATTGACGACACCATGATCGCCCTGGACGGCACGGAAAACAAAAGCAAACTGGGCGCCAATGCCATGCTGGCCGTGTCCATGGCTGTTTTGCGCGCGGGCGCGCAGAGCGCGGGCAAACCGCTGTATGAACACATACGCGACTGCTACGGGCTTAAATCCAAACAATATATCCTGCCCACGCCGATGCTCAACATCGTCAACGGAGGCAAACACGCCGATTCGGGCCTGGACGTGCAGGAATTCATGATTGTGCCGGCCAAGGCAAAAACCTTCTCCGAAGCCCTGCAATGGGCCTGCGAAACCTACCATGTACTTAAAGATATTTTAAAGAAAGCGGGACAGGTCATCGCCGTGGGCGACGAAGGCGGCTTCGCGCCGAAAATCGCCAAACACGAAGACGTACTTAAAACCTTGGTAACCGCCTGCAAAAAGGCCAAACACGCGTCCATGTCTTTGGCGATGGACTGCGCGGCCAGCGAGTTTTACAAAAAAGGAAAATACCACTTTGAGAAGAAAGACTACACCGCCGAACAAATGAGCAAAATTTATGAAGGCTGGTGCAAAAAATTCCCCATTGTGTCCATAGAGGACCCCCTGCAGGAAGACGACTGGGCGGGCTGGAAACACATCACTGAAAAGCTGGGCAAAAAAATCCGCCTGGTAGGCGATGATTTGTTTGTCACCAATCCGGACCGCCTGCAAAAAGGCATTGAACAAAAAGCGGCCAACGCCATTCTGATCAAGCTTAACCAAATCGGCACGGTGTCGGAAACCATAGACGTCATTTTAAAAGCCCACAAAGCCAAATATTCATGCATCATTTCGCACCGCTCCGGCGAGACAGAGGACAGCTTTATCGCCGATTTGGCCGTAGCCACCAATGCAGGAGCCATCAAAACCGGCGCACCGGCGCGCGCCGAACGCACGGCCAAATACAACCGTCTGTTGCAAATTGAACACGAACTGGGCAAAAAGGCTTCCTACGCCAAAGACAAAGCATTTAAGAAATGAACGACCTAAAAGCCTATGTAATACGCTACCGCAAACCGCTGCTGGCCGCCGTACTGGCGGTGGCGGCGGTTTGTTGGTTTTTGGGCAGCAGTTTTATGAATTTAATTCATAATAAAATGGAGTTTAACCGCTTAACCCGTCTCAGCGTGGAGCTGGACACGCAATACGAAGACTTACAAAAACGCCTGGAACTGCTTAAAAAACAGGATCCGGCCTATTTGGAACGCGTGGCACGCGTGGAGTATCACATGTCTGCCCCCGGAGAGACGGAATTTCGCTTTAAACCAGACTGATTTTCATCAAGGAACGACCATGAATATAGATGTATTGGAACTGGGCCCCATGGCTAACTGCGCTTATTTGGTCAGCGAAGGGAAAGACGCCCTGCTGATTGACCCGGCCTGGGACATGAATTTTATTGAACACACCTTAAAACAAAAAGGACTGAAACTGCTGGCCGTATTTTTTACGCACGGGCATTTTGACCATGTCAAAGAGGCCGAAAACCTGCTGCGCGCACACGGTTTAAAAGCCTATTTGGAACAAAATGACGTCATGTTAAGCGGCCTGCCGGCCGAAGTGTTACAGCCGTACGGCGGGGAACAAAATTTACAAATCGGCCCTTTTAACGTACACATTATTCCCACGCCAGGCCATACGGCGGGCGGCGTTTGCCTGCAAATAGGCGACGCACTGTTTACGGGGGATACGCTTTTCCCGGGCGCGTGCGGGCGGGTGGATTTGCCTTCTTCCGACGCGCGGGAAATGCGTAAAAGCCTGTTGAAACTCTCTAAACTTCCCGATGACACGCGCATTTTTGCGGGCCACAGTTACGGCGGCAAATGCTCCTCCTATATTTCCGCCGAACGCTTAAACAACCCGTTTATGCGCAACGCCATCAAAGATGAAAAGGTAATCTAATGCATCCCGTACTTCTTCACATAGGTTCTTTTGAGCTGGCCTCTTACGGGCTGATGACCGCGCTGGCTTATATGGCGGCGGCGTGGTATTTGTACAAACGCCTGCATTACATCAAGCTGGATAAAGACACGTTTTGGAACATTATTTTCATCGCGTTTGTGTCGGCCATTTTGGGGGCCAAACTGCTCTATTTAATCGTTTCCTGGCCGGAAATGGGCGCGACGTTTGCACAGCGTTTGGCCAACGCCGTCAAAGACATACGCTACGGCTTTGTATTTTTCGGCGGGGCCGTAACGGCCATTGTCGCTCTGTTAATTTACCTGAAAAAGAAAAAATTGCCCGTACTGAAAACGGCGGACTTTTTAATCGTGGGCCTGCCCATCGGCCACGCCATCGGGCGCATAGGCTGTTTTTTGGCGGGGTGCTGTTTCGGCAAGCCGACCTCCCTGCCGTGGGGCGTTACGTTTACGGACCCGCACAGCCTGGTTGCGCGCGAATACCTGGGCGTACCCCTGCACCCAACGCAGCTGTATGAAGTGTTGGCTAATATTATTTTGTTTTTTATTTTACAGCATTATTACAAAAAACCGCATAAAAACGGCGCGGTGCTGGCGCTGTACATTATAGGCTACAGCGTGATACGTTTTGGGATAGAATTTTTCCGCGGGGACTTCCGCGGGGAATATATTTTGGGGCTTTCCCCCTCCCAATGCATCGCGCTGGCGGCCGTTTTGGTAACGCTTATCGTTATGCGGTTTTTAAAAAAGGACGCTTCCCATGCCGGATAAAAAAATACTGGATTTTACGGGCTATTCCCGCCGTTTGGACATTTTTGCGGCCGACGAACTGCCGCAGTTTTCCCGCTCCATTGTGCAGAAAATGATTAAGGACGGCAAAATCACCGTCAACGGAAAAAAAGTAAAACCCTCCTGGCCGCTGCAGGAAGGCGAAAAAGTGGAAATAGAGCTGCCGCAGGCACAGGAGCAAAACGGCAAACTGGCGGATCTGATTATTGCCGACGGCAAAGACTATTTTGTCATCAATAAACCCGCGGGTATGCTGGTGCACCCGCAAAGCCCCGTATGGGAAACCAGCCCCGAGGCAGCCTTCGCTTCCGAAGAAACGCTGGTGTCTCTGGTACTGGCGAACCCGCCCAAAGGCTTTGACGCAAACACGCCGCGCGCGGGCCTGGTGCACCGGCTGGACCGCGAAACCAGCGGCGTTATGCTGCTGGCAAAAAATGAAGAATTTCAATTATCCATGACGCAGCTGTTTGCCTTACGCAAAGTGCACAAAACCTATCATTCCATCGCCTGCGGAGAAATACCCGACGATACCGGCACCATAGACGTGCCCATCGGGCGTGTGGCGGGCGGCAAAATAAAAGCTTCCGACGTCGGGCGCGAGGCGGTAACGGACTATAAAGTATTAGAACGCAAAAACGGTTTTACCTATGTGGAGCTGTATCCGCGCACGGGTCGCACCAATCAGCTGCGCGTACACTTAAGCTGGCTGGGTTACCCCGTCCTGGGGGACTGGCTGTATAAGGGAGCCACGGCGGACCGGCTGATGCTGCACGCGCGGAAACTGGAATTTAAACATCCGCTGACGAGGAGAAAAATGAATTTTGAAGCGCCCGTCCCGCCGGACTTTCTGGCCGCCTGGGACAGGGTAACCGGGGAAGGAAAAGCCCTCAACGGGTAAAAACGGCATATCCTTCCGGCTCTAATATTCCCTTGTAGGCATCCTCAGTATCCATCAGATATTTTTCCCCGCCGTATGACGCGCATACGGCTTTGGCCGTTTCATTGTCGGCCCAGGGGATGCAGACTACCGCATTATTATAGCGATTATCATGCCAGTTCAATCTATATTGCCCAACCCGCTGAATATAAGCCCCGACCCGGTTGTATACCTTAATCTGGGCATTTGGCAGACCACAATAGGAGGCGGCCTCATCATTAACTATTTGCCCGCAGGGGACAGAAATATCCAACCCGTCCAACCATAAGGAATATTGCCCGTTGGCCATTTTATATACTTCCTGGGCGTTGAGCACGCTGACAAGCATTGGCAAATCCGTGGCAATTCTGGATTTCATGACGGCTCTTTGGTATTGCGGCAGCGCCACCGCCGCCAAAATGCCAATAATCAACACCACGACCAATAATTCAACCAGCGTAAAACCTTTTTTCATTTTTTCCCCTATAACAGCATGTAATCCGATCGAAATGCAACATAACGGATTTTTATTTTTGCCATGTATAGGGTATCAAAAAAAAAAAACGGGTCAAGGGGAAGGCATTTTCAACCGGTAAACGGCCACGGCAAACGGCCTAACGGCAAACCAAGGAAGAGCCTAAAACAAGCTCTGGATGACTGTTTTTTATAATTTGGCGAACCTTATAAAACCTTATATTGAATGTATGTCAGTATCTCCTCCGCTTTGATACACACGCCGCCATCCCCGCCATGCGGCGGCCCGGCAAGGCCTAGGAAACTTCCGACAAAACGCCCGTTTATACATAAAAAGCCACAGCCGAAAAGCCATGGCTTTTACAGGGACAAAAGGCCTTATAATGTTTTCTGGTACAAACGGTAGCGTTTGGTCTGGTAACAGCCGGCTTCGGTCATGCCGCGGATAATGCCTTCGTTGTCTTCTAAAATCCACGACAGTTCCGCCTCGTCCCACACGGCCACGCCGTATTCCACAATGTGTTTAATCAACACCAAATCAATGCCCCGCTTGCGAAAACCCGGCTCCACGCCCAGCATAATCAGCCGCGCGTCGCGAATTTTAGGCCATTTCAGCAAGGCTTTGAGCGTGCGCCAAGGGTTAAGCAGGCTGCCGCGCAGAATTTTCAGCACGTGGTTCATATTCGGTATGGCGATGTAAAATCCAGCGGGCACGCCGTCCACCTCCGCCACGCAGGTGCCTTCGGGGCGAACGACCCACTTGAGCTCACTTACCATATCGCGCATTTCCTGCTCCCCGATAGGGGTGTGGCCCCAGTTCTGCGCCCAGGCTTCATTGTAAATTTTGCGGATGATTTTGGCTTCTTCGTTTAAATTTTTCAGATTCAGCCGTCGCAGGGTCAGCCCTTGGGTACGGCCGGCGCGGGCCACGATTTTTTCAAACAGCGGGGAAAATTTATCGTTACGCGTGCGGTGGAAAGCCAGCAAATCTTTGACCTTGCCGTATCCCGCCTCTTCTATCAACTCCATATAATACGGAAAGTTATACGGCATCATGATGGACGGCATTTTGTCAAAGCTGTCCACCAACAGACCGTAGACGTGATTGGAAGAAGGGTTTGCCGGACCGCGCACGGCGCTGACGCCCTGGGCACGCAGCCATTTTTCCCCCTCTTCAAACAAAGCGCGGGAAACGGCGGAGTCATTTATACAGTCAAAAAAACCGAAAAAACCGATATTTTCTTTGTGGTATTCATTATATACGTCATTAACCAGCACGCACAGCCGCCCCGCCACACGCCCGTCTTTATACGCCAGCAGAAGCTTTCGCCGCGCATGCTGCCAGAACGCATTGTCCGGCCGCAGCAGTTTGCGCGTATCGGCCTTGAGCTCACCCACCCAATAAGGGTCGTCTTTATATAAATCGTACGGGAAATTGACAAAAGTTTTGATATCGTTTTCCGCGTCTTTTACGGTGATTTGCGCCATAATCCCTCCCAACAATAAACCCCGCCGAAGCGGGGTTTATAAACTTTATTTAATGACACCCACTTCGCGGCCCGCTTTGGCAAACGCCTCAATGATTTTTTGCACGTGTTCATCGGTATGCGTGGCCATCAAGGTCAGGCGCATCAGCGCATGGCCCGGGGGCACGGCGGGGCTGACGTCGGGGTTGGAGAAAATGCCCAACTCATGCAGGGCGCGCCACATTTTGAAGCAGTTTTCATTGCTGCCCACATGCACCGGAATGACCGGCGTGGTGCTGTGGCCCAGGTCATAGCCCAGTTCGCGCAGGCCTTTTTTGAGGTTGTCCGTCATGCGGAAAAGGTTGTCGCGGCGGGAAGTGTCGTTTTCAATCAGTTCCAGCGCCTTGTTAATGGAAGCCACGGAAGCAGGCGGCAACGCGGCGGAGAAAATCTGGCTGCGCGCATTGTGGCGGATATAGTGAATCACATCCGCATCCCCCACCACAAAGCCGCCCACGGTGGCAAAGGTTTTGGAGCAGGTGCCGACCACCAAATCCACTTCGCCGTTTTCCAGGCCGAAATATTCGCAGGTGCCGCGGCCCGTTTTGCCGATAATGCCGGTGGCGTGCGCGTCGTCTACGATAATGCGCGCGCCGTATTTTTTGGCAATTTTAACGATATCGGGCAGCGGGCAGATGTCGCCCTCCATGCTGAACACCCCGTCCACAATAATGAGCTTGCCTGACTCTTCGGGAAGCTTAGAAAGGACGCGGTCCAAATCGGCGGGGTCATTGTGTTTAAAGCGCACCATTTCGCCGTCGGAAAGTTTCACGCCGTCCAAAATGCTGGCGTGGTCCAGTTTATCCACGACGGCATAATCGCCTTTCTTGACCAAACAGGACACAACGCCCAGGTTCATCTGGTAGCCGGTGGAAAAGAGTAGGCCGGCTTCTTTGCGTTTGAAGCGCGCCAAGCGCTGCTCCAGCTGGTCGTGAAAAATCGTGTTGCCGTTTAAAAAGCGCGATCCCGCGCAGCCGGTGCCGTATTTCAGCGCGGCTTCGGCGGCGGCTTTTTTCATTTCGGGGTCGTCGGCCAGGCCCAGGTAGTTGTTGGAGCCGGCCATAATGTATTTTTTGCCGCCCAGCATCACTTCGGGCCCTTGGGCGCTTTCAATGGGTTGGAAATACCCGTAAATACCCATTTTCATGGCCAGTTTGGCATCTTTGTAATTCCTGCATTTTTCCAAAATATCAGACATACTCTTTTCCTTTTATAGCGGATTACTTCCGCACTTTCTTTATAATATTGGTAGTGGAACGCCCTTTCAAAAGGGCAAAACGCACCACTTTTTTTGCAAATTCGCGGCCCACGATTTCACCGGGCTTATAATCGCCGCCTTTGACCAGCACATCCGGCCGGACCAGCTTAATCAGCTCATACGGCGTATCTTCTTCAAACACGCACACCGCGTCCACCGCCTGCAAAGCCGCCAGCACCAAAGCGCGGTCGGCCTGCGTATTGACGGGGCGCGAAGGGCCTTTTAAACGCTTAACGGACGCATCGCTGTTCAGGCCCACCACCAGCGCGTCGCCTTTGGAGCGGGAAAACTCCAGCACGCTGACGTGTCCGGCGTGTAAAATATCAAAACACCCGTTGGTAAAAACGACTTTTTTGCCTTCGGCGCGCCACTGCCGCAAAAGGTTGGACAGGGACCGGCGGGAGAGGATTTTATTTTTCGCTTTTAACATCGGTTTTTTCCGCTTCCAGCATGCGTTCAATCAGCCCCGTATCCATATTTCCGGAGATAAAATCAGGGTTGTTGACAATTTTCTGGTGAAAAGGAATGGTGGTCTTTACGCCGCCTACTTTAAATTCGCCCAAAGCGCGGCGGCTGCGGGCCAGCAGTTTTTCGCGGTCCGGCGCCGTTAAAATCAGCTTGGCAATCAGGCTGTCATAATAGCTGGGTATGGTGTAGCCCGTATACATATGGCTGTCTATGCGCACGCCCAGCCCGCCGGCGGGGATCCATTCTTCAATGGTGCCCGGGCAGGGGGTAAAATTGCGCTCGCTGTCCTCGGCGTTAATACGGTGCTCAATGGCATGGCAGCGGATGACGGCCGCCTCGTCCTGGCCGATGCACAGCGGTTCACCCTGGGCAATGCGGATCTGCATTTTGACCAGGTCATAGCCGCACACGGCTTCGGTAACGGGGTGCTCCACCTGCAGGCGCGTATTGACTTCCATAAAATAAAATTCTTTGTTCTGCGCCATTAAAAATTCCACGGTACCCACGCCGCGGTATCCGGCCGCTTTGACCAGCTTGACGGCGGCCTGCTGCAGTTTTTTGCGCGTGTCCGCGTCCACAAACGGGGACGGGGATTCCTCCACCAGCTTTTGGTGGCGGCGCTGCATGCTGCAGTCGCGCTCGGCAAAGGCGATGGCGTGGCCGTAATTGTCGGCCGCCACCTGCACTTCAATATGACGCGGGTTTAAAACGAGTTTTTCAAAGTATACGCGGTCATCGCCGAAATTGGCCTTGGCTTCGGCCTGGGCGGTCTTCATCATGCGTTCCAAATCTTTTTCCTCAAAGCAGGCGCGCATGCCTTTGCCGCCGCCGCCCAAAGAGGCTTTAATCATAATGGGGAAACCGATTTTTTTGGCCACTTCGCGGAAGTTTTTGCCGACTACGCCGTCCGAGCCCGGGGTAATGGGCACTCCGCCCTTGACGGCGATTTCGCGCGCGGTGCTTTTCACACCCAGCATGCTGATGGCATGGGCCGTAGGGCCAATAAAAGTAATGCCGGCTTTGGTGACCGCTTCTGCAAAATCGGCGTTTTCGGACAGAAAACCGTAACCCGGGTGCACCGCGTCCGCACCCGTCATTTTGGCGGCGGTGACGACGGCGTCAATATTCAAATAACTCATGGGCGAAGGCGCCGCACCGATGCACACGGCCTCATCGGCCATGCGCACATGCAGGCTGCCGCGGTCCGCTTCCGAATAGACGGCTACGGATTTAATGCCCATTTCCTTGAGCGTGCGAATGACGCGCAAAGCAATTTCGCCGCGGTTGGCGATTAATACTTTTTTAAAGGGGGTGATTTTCACGTTTGCGCTCATGGCTGGCCTCTACGGTTCAATAAAAAACAGCGGCTGGCCGTATTCCACGGGCTTGCCTTCTTCGGCGGAAATAATGCGCAGCGTGCCGGACACGGGAGCGGTGATTTTATGTTTTTGGGAAAGGGTTTCCACCAGGCCCAGGCTGTCGCCTTCTTTGACGGCCTGGCCTTCTTTAAGCGGCAGGCTCTTGCCTTTGGCGGCGGACTGATAAAACCCCAGCGCGGGGGACGTAACGGCGGTTAAATGACAGGTAAATTTTGCCGGTTCGGGCAGCGCTTCACGGGTTTTGATTTCAATGCAGTTGTGGTCTTTTTCGTAGCAAAATTCGGCCAAATCGGTGGTTTTGAGCCATTGGGTAATTTCGGTAATGAGTTTGGTGTCCATAACGCCTCGCTGCTGCGTATTAAAAAATATTCTTTGTTTATTTTAGCATTTTTTATTAGGCACGGAAAACAAAAATCAACCCTCCGCCCGGCACGCTCTAACCTGATTTTGCACTTTATGGCCGAATGCAAAAAAGTTACACTGGGCAAAAGAAACCAAAGCCGAAAGGAGGTATCCGTGCAAACAGCCAAACTGATTTTTTGGGTGCTGCTGTGCCAGCTGCCCGCCTGGGCGGGCATGGGCGCCGTCAGCGCCAATATGGACTGGTATCACGCTTTGCTCCGGCCGTCTTTTACCCCGCCGGACTGGATGTTCGG
>CALUXH010000083.1 GCA_944324695.1 uncultured Elusimicrobiales bacterium
ACCAAATCATCCACATACACAAAACTAAACAAGCCTTTGCCGGAGGTATTTACCATCAGCCCGCGTTTCACCCACGCGGCGATTTTAGATACACCGGAATCGTTTTTCCCATATACGATAGGCGGGCGGACAATCGTCCATTTTACGGAAGGCTTTAACGTTTGTACGGCTTTTTCCCCCGCCAGCTTGGTAATCCCGTAATCAGAGACCGGCTTCGGCTCCATTGCCTCCGTGCGGGGCTGTGCCGCGTCCGGCGCATATCCGGAGGCAGCCAGGCTGGACACATAAATAAAGCGCTCCAAATCCGGTGTTAAATTAGCCGCATGGACTACGTTTTCAGTGGCGCGGGCGTTAGGCTTGGCAAAGTCCTCATAACTGTAGCCAAAAATGGCCGCCGCCAGGTGGTATACCATGCTGCAGCCTTCCATGGCACGCTGCAGGGAAGCGCAATCCTGGTAATCGGCTTTTACGACGGTTACGTTGGGGTTGACAGGCTTATTTTGGGGCTCACGACGCGAAACGATACGAACATGGTATCCTTCCTGCAGCAACACATCCGTCAGACGCCGGCCGATAAACCCGTTTCCTCCGGTAATCAATACGGTTTTTTTCATAAAATCCCCCTATTCCACCAAGATATCCAACGCTTCCTTTTTCTTCTCGACGGTTTTTTTAATATCTTTTACGGTATCGGAAGCGTCATCCATTTTTTGGTTGATATAATTGGCATCCCGGTGTACATTGCGGCGTACAAAATCAAAGTTAAAAGTTAATCTTTTCATTCCCTGCTGCAAATCCTGCATCGTGGGCCATTGGCCCGCAGCCAGACGGGAAGCAGGGGTTTCTCCCCCTTTTAGGGGGAAATAATAGAGCAAAGAGGCCATAACGGCCCCAAAGAACAAAATACTGATAAAACGGTGCAAAAATTCCAACTTATAAATAGCGAACATATTAATAATGACCGACAGCATGATGATAACGCACGTCCACAGCAGCCCCGCCATCAGCATAAACGTCAAGCCGGAGCGGTCGTATTGCGGCCATAAAACCAACGTGACCACCACACACACCAGCAACAAAAAGAAACGCTGCCATCCCGTCATATCAGCTCTCCTGTTTAAATTCTACCGTTACGGTCAGCTCGTCTTTTTCATATAACATCGGAAGCGGCGGAAAAGGCCCCGCATTAATAACGGCTGACGTGGCGGCGAAGTCAAAACTGTCGTCGCCGGAAGATTTCTGTACTTCCAAGTTTCGTATTTTTCCGTCACGGGCAATGGCAAAAGTCACCATAGCGCCCCGCACTACGCCGGCGGGGCGGCGCTTTTCCCACTGACTCCATAAACTGTTACGCACCTGGGTAATATACCAGGGATAGGGAAAAGTGGCAAAGTCCGTCTGAATATTTCCCCCCTCAAATTCTCCTTCCCCATTGGGCCCGGTGGAAGCGGCGGAATTTTCTTTTGCCGTTTCATCCAAAACACTGGGGCCGGGCAAAGGTTCCGGGGCCGGCGCAGGCTTTTTCTTTTTCGGTTGTTTCTTGGCGGAAATTTCTTCTTTGGACTGGTATGCCTTTTTGTTGGGCTTTGCTTCCTGCTTTTTGGCCGCCGGGGGCGTCTGCACCGTTTCTTTTTGCACTTCCCCTTTCTTTTCTTCCGCTTGGGAAGCCGCGGAAGAGGCTTGGGCCTGCTGCATGGACACCACTTTTCCGCTTCCTATAAAGTCAATGGTATAAGTGGCTTTAGACTTTGACGATGCTCCTCCCACCAGCCCAACAACAGCCAAGGCCAGCAGCAAATGCAAGACGCAGGATAAGAAAAAATAGCGGTTCATCAGTTTTTAGAAAGCACTCCGATGCCCAGCTTGGCCGCGCCAAGTTTTTTGGCAATGTCAAATACGTCCACCACCGTTTGTATGGGCACCTCTTTATCCGCTTCCACAAGAATGGTTTTTTTGTTTGCTTTGCCCATGCGCAGCACTAATTCTTTTTCCAAATTAGCGGTTGAATAGGTGCGGTTTTCAATGCGGATAAGGCCGTTTTTCTGCACTTCAATACGGATGACATCGTCTTCCGCGGCGGTATTAATGGCATTGGATTTGGGCAAATCCACATTCAGCTGCATTTGCACCAGCATGGGACTCATCACCATAAAAATAATCAGCAAAATCAGCGTGATGTCTATAAAAGGCACCATGTTGATTTCCGCTATCACTGTTCGTCTTTTATGCGCCATAATTTACCCGCGGGTTTGCTGGAAAATAATCTCGTCGGCAATATTTTCCAATTCTTTGCCGAAATAGTTGGTTTTTGATAAAAAATAATTGTAGGCAATAACCGCCGGGATGGCCACAAACAGCCCCGCGGCCGTATTGACCAACGCTTCGGCAATACCCGCCGCCACAACGGAAGCTCCGGCCGCGCTGGCCGCCGCACCCGCCAAATCTTTAAACGCATGCATAACCCCGATAACCGTACCGAACAAGCCGATAAACGGTGTAATGCTGCCCAAAGTGCCTAGTACGGTCAATTTGCGCTGAAGTTTGGTTACTTCCCAGTCTATGGCGGAATCGGCAATTTCTTTGAGCTCCGATTTAGAGCGGTCCCTGTTTTCCACCATAGCCAAAATTACGCGGGAAGCGGGAGTGTTTTTTGTCAGACGTTTTGTACAGCCGTCCACCACCTTTTCATAATTATCCGAACGGATGGGATGGCGGCAGTAGGCTATCAGCTTGCGCGACATGCCGATGTTGTTTCTGAACTTAAAAAACCGTTCTAAAATAACGGCCCAGGAATATAAAGAAAGCAAAATCAACAATAACAAGATCGGTCCGCCAGCGGCGAACAGCTCGCGCAGGTTGGTCATATTGGAAAAGTCCATAATATTTTATTCTCCTTATGAGTATATCTATAGTTATAGCAAATACGAAACATTCGCAAAACACACGCGGGAGGTTACAGCCCCGCCGCGCGCGAGATAATAACAAACAGCTGCAAAACAATATTGACCAGCAGTCCCCCCGCTACGTCATCAAACACCACGCCGAAAGGGTTTTCCATCCGGTCAAAATTCTTTACCGGCCAGGGTTTTAACGTGTCCACCGTGCGAAACAACACAAACGCCGCCAGCAAATACGGCCAAGTGCGCGGCAGAAACATGACAGCGGTAAAATAGCCCGCCATTTCGTCTATGACAATGCGCGGGTTGTCATGTCCCTTGTAATCTCCGCTCAATTTGGCGTGTTTGGCTATCCACACAGCCGCCACCCAGAAAGCCAGCAAAAAAACCAAATACAAGATAAAATCCGCCGGCAATACGAACACAAACGGCACGGCCAGCAAAGTGCCTAAAAACCCCGCGCCCGTATTTTTTTTGAACGGGATTACCAAGACCGGCAGATAACTGATATAAAAGCCCGTTGCCAGGGCGTTGATTATTTTTTGCATGCGGGCAAACTCCAGGACTTTCTTAACAGCTCCCAATTGTTCTTTAAATAGGATATGGCGCTGACCCAGGTAATCACAGCGGCAATGGCCGTAATGGCGTACGGGATTTTGCGCAGAGTCAGAAAAATAACACAGCACACGGTCTGCGCCGTGCCCGTAAGGATATGGGAAAGATGATAGACATCCAGCACAAAGAAAATCGTCCCCACGGCCACCATCTGAATGACGGTCTTAAATTTCCCCCAGCGTTCGGCCGCCATGACTTTTCCTTCCAATGCGGCGATAACGCGCAGGGTGGAAATCATCAGTTCTCGCAGCAGGATAAAAAACACCGCCCAAATGGGTACGTCCAACTCTTTAATACCCACAAAGGCAAAGAAAGCCGCCGCTACCAGAATTTTGTCCACAAACGGGTCCACTATCGCCCCGAACGGAGTAACCGTATTGGTCGTACGGGCGATTTTGCCGTCCACCCAGTCCGTACTGGCGGCCAAAATAAAAATCAGCGTAGCCGCTATGCGCGCTCCGGCGCAAGGCAGCAGAATAAGCAAAAACATCACTATGGACAATGCGGCACGCGTGAGCGTAATTTTATTGGCAAGCGTCATCATTTCTTCATCCCCTTAAACACGCCGTCTTTGAGTGTGGAGTTTAATTTTCTGTTTTTTAATTCGGCGGTGGTTTTCATTAAATCGGACTGTACGGTAAGATAAACCGGAAAGCAGTTACTCTCCGCCACGGCCACATAAAGCGTATAGCTTTGATTGGGCTCTTTGGGTTCCAAACGCAAAATGACCAAGCCGTCTTTTTTTTCCAGGACGGACACGCGATGCCGCGCTATCAGGGCCGTATAATTACCAAAATCAAACAAAGCTTGATTAGGCTGGCCGGAGAGCCAGTCCGCCCAGGCCACTTCCGTCACGGGCTTGGCTTTTTCATCCATAATCCAAATCGTCTTTTTATCGGTCAGCGCGCTTTGGGTCACTTTACCTTTGTCCATATTATCCAAGCGCAGCCTGGGGCCGTTTTGGTCATACGAAATCCGCCCTTCGGACCGGCTGATCAGGATACCGTCATACTCTGTAGTTTGCACAAAATCCGTCTGCAAGGTATGCATGTTTTTATCCCAAGCGGCAAAGCAGGAGGGATAATCTTTTGCGGCGGATTGCGCCGCGGTTGTTTCAGACAGCTCTTCGGCGGAGCAGACCGCACACACGCACAAAAGCGGCAAGGTAAAAATCAAAAATTTATTTGTAAACCGTTTCATATTCGGGTTCCTTATATCTGTCGGTATCTCTGTTTTCCAAAGCCTGAATTTGTTCTTCAATCAAATCGTAATGTATTTCCCAGCGGTTGGAGCCTTCGGGTTTGGTGATAAAGCCTTTCATTTCCAAAACGCTTAAAATATTGGTCGCCCGCGCGGAGGAGCCAAAATGCGCCTTTAACAAATCCTGCGATACGCGGCGGCGTTCGGTGACCAGTTTTAAAGCCTGCAGCAGTTCCTCCGGCGAAGTGCCCAGTCCGTCCTGAGGACGCTGCATGCTGTGGTCGGCCAAAATCTGCACCGGATAGTCCGGCGCGCCCTGACTGCGCAGGAAATCGGCCACGGCGGTAATTTCACTTTCGCTGACGTACGCACCCTGAATGCGGTGCGGTTTTTGATCGGACGTGCCCTGATAGAGCATATCCCCGCGTCCGAGCAGCAATTCCGCACCCGCGCCGTCCAAAATCACGCGCGAATCGGTTTTGCTGGCCACCTGCAGCGCAATGCGCGAAGGCAGGTTGGCTTTAATGACGCCGGTAATAACGTTGACGGAAGGCCGCTGCGTGCACAAAATCAGGTGTATGCCCACGGCGCGCGCCATTTGCGCCAAACGCTGGACGGAATCTTCAATGGCGGCGCGGGTTTGCAGCATCAGGTCGGCCATTTCATCAATGATGACCACGATGTAAAACATTTTTTCTTCGCCTTTTTTCTCGGCCCAGGCGTTGTAGCCTTCAATGTTTTTTACCTTGGCCAATTCCATAATTTTCAGGCGTTTTTCCATGACTTTGACCAGCATTTGCAGGGATTTGACGGCCCCCTGCGCGTCGGTTACCACGTTTACATCGTCGCAGGAAGTCTTGGGGTCATACAAATGCGGTATGCCTTCATACAGCGTCAATTCCAGACGTTTGGGATCAATCATTAAGAATTTGACCTCATTGGGCTTGGCGTGGTACAAAACGGACATAATGATAGTATGCAAACAAATGGATTTGCCGCTGTTAGTCGCGCCGGCAATCAGAATGTGCGGCCATTTTTCCAGCGTGGCTCCGGCGGGGCGGCCGTCGGCAAAGCGGCCCAAAGCCACGGGAATGCGAGCCTTGGACTGCGTGTAAACGGGGTCCTGCAAAATTTCTTTCATCGTTACCGTCAGCGGCCGGTCATTGGGGATTTCAAAGCCGATGGCGTCTTTGCCCGGAATAGGCGCTTCCACACGAATGGATTTGGCCTTCATCGCCAGCGCAATATCGTTGGAAATGGACACGATGGAGGCTATTTTTACCCCCGGATCGGGCTTGATTTCATAGCGCGTAACCACGGGGCCGGGCGATACGCCCGTCACGTGCGCGCCGATTTCAAAATTTTTCAGCGTTTCTTCCAGCCGTTTGGTCGCGTCGGCGATTTCCTCATCCGTCGGCCCGACAACGCCGTTGTTCACGGGGTCGGCCAGCAAATCCAAAGACGGCAGGACAAAAGTGGCCGGATCAAAGGGCTTAGTTTCAACGGGCTTTTCTTCCCCTTCTTCGTCTTTTTTGACGGAAGCGGCGGCATTTTGCGCGCCGGAACGCGGCAGCTCTTTAACCAATCCCGCCACGGGAGCTTGTATTTGGGTATGGGGACGGTAAATTTTAGGTTTGGACGGGCGCGTGGCTGCTTCTTCCTCTTCTTCGTCCGAAGCGGAAGGAGCAGGGGCGGCGTTTTTCACTTCTTCTTTGCCTTCTTTGACTTTTTCTTTCAGTTCCGCGCGGGCGTCCATCCAGCCCTGGAAATCGTCACGAAGAAATTCAGCCGTTTTTTCCACCACCACGCGCCAGGGAATGGCAAACAACACGTGCAACCCTACCAGCAAAAGCGCCAGTGAGAATAAGGACGCCCCCACGGGTCCGACAAAATCCTCAAACCAGTAAAACACCTTTTGCCCGGCCAAGCCGCCCGTAATCTGGGAATCGGAAAAAATCAGCTTGAGCATGGTCAATACGGAGGAAAAAGCCGTCAGGGTCAGCAAAGAACCGAACAGGAAGAATACAAAAGCGCCGGTTTTTTTAATCAAACTGCGCACCAGCCAGTACGTCAACAACAGAGGAATCAGCGGCGCGCTCTGCCCAAAAAGCTGCTGCAATACGCGCGCGGAAGCCTCGCTGGCCGAACCTTTGGAAATGCCGAACCACAAAATGGCAAACAGCCACGCCGCCACGGCAAAGCCGAAAATATACAGGGCAGAGGCCAGCCAGCGGACGGACGAAATTTTCTGCGGCTTTTTTTTGGATTTTTTGCGCGCGTAGTAATATCTTGCCATACAGGAATATTTTAGCAATTTTTGAGCCGGACCGGCGTGCTCTTTTTCCTTCGGGAAAACAAAGAAAAAGCCCCGCCGGAAAGCGGGGCCTGAAAACTAAAACTGCTGCGGCGCTATATCCGGCTGCGGAAGCGAAACTTTGTAATTAATATCATCGGCTTCCAAACGGATTTTGCCCTGTTCCAAGAGCATACCCAACGCCAGATACAGCACGGAGCTGGACAAATGCAAGGCCAGCTTCAGCTGCCAGGAGGTGGCTTCTTTCTTCTCCTGCAGGTACTCCATCATGCGCCCGCAGGCGCCTTGTAAAGTTTCTTGCAGCGGCGTCATAATTACACCCGTTCAATGGCAAACAGCGCGTCGCCCTGTTTAATGGGTTTGCCATTTTCCACCAGCACTTTATGCACGACGCAGTTAAAATCCGCGCGCACCTCGTTAAATACTTTCATGGCTTCAATCAGGCAAATGACGTCGCCCTTTTTAACGGTGGCACCTTCTTTGACAAACGGAGGAGCCGACGGCGTGGAACCGCGGAAGAAAATGCCCATCAGCGGAGCTTTAATCACTTCTTTATACTGCTCCTGCACCGGGGCCGGCGCGGCGGAAGAAACGCCGTTTGCCGCAGCGGCGCCTACGGCCACAGGCACTGGCACAGCGGCGGGTTTGGCCTTGACCAGGCGCAAATACAGGCCGTTCTGGTCATATTCAATGGTATCAATGGAATTGTCCTGCATGAAAGAATACAGCTGTTTGACTTCCTTCAAAATCGGGGATTCTTTGCCAGCCTGGGTTTTGGCGGAGGTCTTTTTGGGTGCGGCTTTCTTAACTGTTTTTTTCATAAAGAAAATGCCCTCTTGCACATGGTCTGCGGGCCGGCAGCGGCCCGGATAATCTTTTTATTATTTTACATAATTTTGCGCCCTTTGGCGCAGCAAAACGCCGCAGTGTCAGTCTTCCGGGCGCGGAAAATCGTCGGGATTGACGGGCTGACGCACGCCCAGCGTACGCCGCACTTCATAAGCGGATATGGCAAAATTGAGACTTTCCGCTTCTGAGCGTCCCCAGGTATTCACCCCCAGCACCCTGCCCGTCTGAAGACTGATCAGCGGGCTGCCGCTGTTGCCGTGGTTAATGGCGGCGTCCGTTTGAATGACGTCTATGCCGTTGCGGTCGCGCACCGCACTGATAATGCCCCGGCTGACGCTCCATTCTATGCCTTTGGGCGCACCGATGGCCGCCACCTCCCTCCCGGTCGTATAAGCGGACCGGTCTGTTTCCAGTTCCAGATAAGGCAGGTTTTCCCCCTGCATTTTCAGCAGCGCCAGATCGCGCGTTTTATTGGTTTTGAGCACTTTGGCAAAACGGACTTTATTGACGGTTTTCTCGGGGTCGGCCATCAGGAAAGGGTCCGTCTTGTCCATCAGAGCGCGCTGGTCATACAAAATAACGGAAACGTCGCGGCTGTCTCCCACCACATGGCGGTTGGTAACAATATAACCGTCGGGGCTTATCAAAAATCCCGAACCCAGCGAATCATCCGTATGGATATATACGGTAGCCTGCATAAACGGGATAAATTTGCCGTCCACGCGCGTATTGGTTTTTTCGGTTTCGTGACTCTTGGTAAAGTTCAGGCGGCTGTCGGCCATCTGGGGCATAATTTCATGACGCAGCGTATCGGTAATGCCCTTTTCCATCATCCGGCGGATTTGGCTGCCGTAAGCCTGCACGTCCAGCGGCGTAAAAATGCCCAGGGTAATCACGCGCAGCAGGCGCGTCCACCACAGCCAGGCATTGGTGTCGGCGTTGGGCAGAGGCGTATACACGCTTTCGTTGTAACGGGCCACAGCATAGCCCGTCTGCGGGTTGCGCATGGTCAGCGTCAGCTGCGTATACAAAAACGGGCGGAAAATAACCTGGCTGGTCAGGGTGTTTTGCAGGCGCACTTCGGCGCGGCCCGGAAGCAGGTCGGCCTTGTAATCCAGCTCCGCGATATAATCATAGTTCTTGCGGTACTTATATTCGTTGACGTCCACTTCGGTAAACAAAGTGCCCAGCGCGTCGGCCACTGCCACGGGGAAACCGTCGGAAAGACGGATGCTGTAGCGGGCGGAGCCGTCCACCGTCAGGGTTTCAGGATAAAATTTATCCGCCACCACCATGACGCGGGCGTTTACTTTTTCCTGATAATCGCTATGACGGTAAATACCGCGGTGTATCTTACCGTGATAAGTGCAGCCGCCCAACAGTACGGCGGCGCAGAGAGCAAAAGCGCAGGCGCGGTGAAAGTTCATAGAATTCATTGTACATTAATTGTTCCCCTTCCCGCAGGAAAAGAAAGAGCCGGACCGGAAATAATAAAAAAACCCGCCCGAAGGCGGGTAAAAGAAAGAGTTGATTTTACTGTTGGGCCAGCTGAAGAGCAGTCCAATGCTGTTGGAACTGCTCATATATCTCCCTCTGTTTCGGGGACAGCAGGGCGACATCTTCCCGGCCGTTTGCGGCAAAAATCCGGCGGATTTTCTGCAGCTCACTCCGGTGTTCATAAGAAAAACGTTCCAGTTTTTTTTGGGTATCCTTAAAAGACGCTTGCATTTCCTGGGCAGGTTTGGCTGGAGAAGCAGCCACGAGCGACGGCTGAGGAGCAGGGACGACATCCCGTTCACGGATGACAATATTCGTTTCTTCCTCTTCTTCTCCCTGTTTTTCTTTATCCATGCTTTCAAAAACATCCTTACAAAAATCATGCGTAATGCCCATCTCATGAAGCATCTGCGCATCCTTAACGCGCAGGCGTTCCATTTCCGCACATTCGTAATGGCGGTAGACACGTTTGCCGTCCCAGTCCCGCACTTCCACCAAGCCAAATTCCGACAATACGGGAGCCTTGCAGCCCCAAGGGTTGCACTTCGGGACAAAACGAGACGCATGTTTGTGTTTCTTTACCTGGTCGGACTCCTTTAAATAACGCTCCAGCAGCCGCTGCTGCAGCGTTTGGTATTTTTCCTGATAATCATCATACCAGTTTTTATACATCCGGCAGGCCTGCGGAGAATGTTTTTTGATATACCAGCCGTGCTTGCCCGGTATTCTATAGGCTTCATAAAGGCGTATTTCTTCCCCGGAAATAAAATCCTTCACTATTTGACTTCTATCTTGCGGCGTTTGAGCAACAGCAGAAACAGAAAGCATGCACAATAAGCATAAGAAGATGAAAACGCTGTTTTTCATTTTACCCTCCTTATATCTTTTTATTATAGTTTATTGGATTTATGCGTCTTAGCGCAAGAGACAAAAGGCCCATGCTCCTTTGGGTCTTATGGTCCCTGAAAATTTCCATAGATTCGGGTAAATTTTTCGGTTTGTATCCCACGCCGGACATATTTCCACCGCACCCGTTAGCACGCAGCCGCTGCGCTGCGGCGCATCAGCGCCGTATCTTTTGCCCGGGCCGAGTTCCCCCCCCGTCATGCCGGGCGGCCGCCGCACCACGCTGAAAATGCTCTGTAACGGAAAGGTTGGCAGGCGGCTAAAACAATTGACCTGTTCCATTGCATTAACCAGGGTTATATCCCTACAATTCTCCCTCATTTTCTCCGTACTCTTTGAAAATAAAGCACATTGAAATGATATTTTCCCCGCGCAAACATCGGCCAGCAAGGGCAGTAATTGCAGATTAGATTAGAATGCCGCTCTTCATACAAAAACCCCGCGCCGTAAGACGCGGGGCGTAAAACAGAAGGCGGTTGAAACTATTTCAACAGAACCTTTCTGGACAGGCGGACTTTGCCGTTGGTGTCAATTTCCACGCATTTGACTTCCACC
>CALUXH010000084.1 GCA_944324695.1 uncultured Elusimicrobiales bacterium
GTACCCGCGAAATAATTATAAATGCCCAACCCGAAATACGCGTCGTAATACGTCGGATCCAACTCCAGGGATTTTTCCAGCCGGTTGATGGCCTTGCGGCCCGAAAAATATGCCGTCACCCAGCTGCGGTTGCGCATGGCGAACATGGCGCGCAGGCCGTACAGGGCTCCGATGCCCATATAGGCGTTGGGATCGTCGGGGTATTTTTTCATCCAGCGTTTGATACCGTCTATGGAATCGTCCAGCGTTTTTTCAAACACCTTGCGCTGCTTGTCGTCGCTGGTTTCAAACTCATATTCATAACGGCTCCAGGCAATCATCGCATTTCCAAAATGCGCAAACGGATGATCGGGGTACAGGGCAAACACTTTTTCAATATTTTCCTGCGCCAGCTCAAAGTCCAGGCTGTACACGCCGTTAATGCCCACGGTGGCATATTCCATCACGTCGGGAGGAAGTTTGATTTCCGCGCGTGCGGGCACCGTCCCCGCCGCGGTAAACAGCATCGCGGTTAGCAAAGCGAAAAGTTTTTTCATTATTTTTTGGCCTCTATTTTATCTTTGCCGAAGTACGGGCGCAAAGCCGGCGGAATAATGACCGAACCGTCGGCCTGCTGGAAGTTTTCCAGGATGGCGGCAAAGGTGCGTCCCACAGCCAACCCGCTGCCGTTTAAGGTATGCACGTATTCCAGTTTGCCCTGTGCGTTTTTATAGCGCAGGCCCATACGGCGCGCCTGGAAGTCCAGGCAGTTGGAACAGGAAGAAATCTCGCGAAAGCGGTTTTCGCTGGGCATCCACACTTCTATATCATAGGTTTTGGCGGAAGAAAAACCGATGTCGCCGGAGCACAGCTCCACTACATGGTACGGCAGGCCCAGTTCTTTGAGCACTTCCTGCGCGTCGGAGACCATAATTTCCAGCATTTGGTAGGAGTTTTCCGGCTTGGAAATCATCACCAGCTCCACCTTGTTAAACTGGTGGTTGCGGATTAGTCCGCGCGTATCTTTGCCGTATGTGCCGGACTCTTTGCGGAAGCACGGCGTATAGGCCGTGAGTTTAATGGGCAGTTCCTCCTCGGCAATGACGCGGCCGCGGTTTAAGTTGGTCAGCGGAATTTCCGCCGTGGAAATCAAGAACTGTTTCGGTTCGCCCGTCAGTTCATACATGTCTTCGCGGAATTTGGGCAGCTGGCCGGTGCCGTATAAAATTTCTTCATTGACGATAACGGGCGGCAAAATTTCCGTATATCCCTTGCGCGCATGCATGTCCAGCATAAACGCGATGATGGCGCGTTCCAACCGGGCGCCGTCGCCTTTGTACAAAGCAAAACGGCTGCCGGACAAAGTGGCCGCGGCCGCGAAATCCAAGATACCCAGCTTTTCGCCTACCGCTTGGTGGTCCAACGGTTTAAAATCAAATTTGGGCAGGGAAATGGTGCACGGCAAATATTCCGGATTGTCCGCATCCGAGGTTCCCACGGGGATATGTTCATTGGGCAGATTGGGAATGCTTAAAAGCAAATCGTCTATCTGCTTTTTCATGGGGTCCAGTTCGGCCTCTTTTTGCGCCATGTCTTCTTTTAAACGGGACACTTCCGCCATGGTTTCTTTGGCGGCTTCATCGCCTTTTTCTTTTTTAATCTGTCCGATTTGCTTGGAAAGGCTGTTGCGTTTGGCGCGCAACTCTTCCACGGCGGCCAGCACTTTCTTGTAATTGTCATAAAGAGAAAGCACCTGGTCTATCTGCGCGGCCAGCTCCGGCTTGCGCAAAGACAGGCGGCGTTTGACCTCGTCGGGATTGGCAATAATCAGTTTTATGTCCAGCATGGGGGTTACCTCGTTTGTTCTTGTAAATTTTGCGTTTCGTCTTCTTCGGGCACCATATACGGGCGCGGGAATAAATGGCGGTAAGGCTTAATGGTTTGTACCGTATATTGCACGGCGTACATGCCCAGCAGGCGTGTACTGACCGGCGCCACCGCGCTTTGGCTGACCACCAGCACGGCCAGGAGCACCAACAGCGCTGCCGTCAAGGTTTTAATAATAAAAAAGAATCCGCCCAAAGCCAGGGAAGAAAGGGTTTTTTGCTGTTCGGTAACGGGACGCATTTTATTTTTCCTGCAGTTTGGCCAATTCTTTGGTAAAACTTTTGACCAGACTGCGCGCAATATAGTCCGCCGCGTCCAAAGCGCTGGAACTGTCCTCAGAGAGAGAACCTATCCATACGATTTCCGCCGTTTCCACGTCCACCAGCTTGGCAATAATGCCCACCTGTGCGTTAATTGTATACTGCTGAGGGGAAACATCGGTGCTGTGTCTGTAGCGCGTGCCCACGTTTTGCATATAAGCGGCATAAGAGCCGTCGGGCAGTTGCATGACGTTTTGGGCATAAACGGGACGGGATTCGGTGCGGCGGGTGGTTACCATGGCCACGCCGGTGCGGGTGGGCGTATAAGAAGTTACTTCCCCAATCAGCAACACGTCCACGCCTAAAATTTCGCCTATTTTGCGCGTCGTCTCCGGAGACAAATACCCCGACACCGAAATATTGTGTTCTTTCAGCACCTGGTCCAGCCGGGCGCGTTCCACCACCTTAAATCCGGACTCTATCAAATACTTGGCAAACAGGTTTTCCACGCCGTTTAAATCACTGTACGCACTGGTAAACCCCATAATGCCGATGCGGTCCATTTGGTTGAAATCATAGCTTTGGCTGATGACGGTTTTGGGCGTGCAGCCCGCTCCCCAAAAAATCAGACACAGCAAAAAAAGCAAAACCTTTTTCATAGTATCATTATATAATTTTTCCATACAGCCTGCCCCTTATCAAACACGACGAAATGATATAATTATTTTATGAATCCGGATTTTATTGAAAAAGCCAAAAAGCTTAAACTTCTGCTTACAGATATTGACGGCGTGATGACCGACGGAAAACTTACCTGGTACACGGACGGAGAAGGTCGCAACATAGAAGTCAAACATTTTGAATCGCTGGACGGGATGGGCATGATTTTTCTGCGCGCGTGCGGCGTGCGCACGGGCATCGTGTCGCGCGGGTCCGCGCCTGTGCTGCAAAACTGGGCGCGTCTTTTGGGCATGGACATTATTTATTTTGGCTGCATGGACAAAGCCGCCGCCTTGCGCGACGCGTGCGCACGCTTTGGCTGCACGCCGCAGGAAGCGGCTTTTATCGGGGACGATATTATTGATCTGGGCGTGATGAAAGCCGTCGGCATGCCGCTGACCGTGGCCAACGGCGTAGCGGAAGTGAAAAATATTGCTTTATACGCTTCTCCCAAGCACGGCGGCTGCGGCGCAGTGCGTGACGTCTGCGAGCAGATTTTAAAGACCCGCGGCCAGTGGGACGGCATTGTAAAAGCCGTGGAAGAGGGAACCTTTGTCGATCCTCCTTCCCAATTAACCGTTGTCAAAAACGTCCATAAAAAATATAAAATATAAAGGAAGCCGTTTACCTCAAACATGAAAGAAGGAGTCTTATGAAAAAATTATTTGCTTTGGCCGCTTTGTTCTGTGTCCCGGCACTGTGCGCGGCACAGCAGTATACCTGCTGTTCATACGAAGAAACCCCTAAATACGGACTATATACCAATTTGTCCCGCGTGGAATTTTACGGCGGCGTTTCCTTGCCGGAAGAAGATTGGGCGCAGCAAATCGGTGATACTGGCTTTTCGGCCGGTATTGCGTTCGTGCGCAACATTTTGCCCTGGCTGACGCTGGGCCTGGACGGAAATTACGCCGGTTTCTCCAAAGGAGATGAATTTACAACCTCAACCGGAGACACCGCCACTTTCCGCTCCGGCGTGGCCACCGCCTTGGTGGCGGGACGCGTGTATTTGTTCCCCAAATCCATGACCCGCATTTACGGTACGGCCGGCATCGGCGGCGGTTATATGTACGCCAAAGAGAAAAACGATACGGCCGATTCTTCCGAAACTTACGACAGCGCCGATATCGCCTGGATGCTGGGCGCGGGGTTGGAATTTGACATTGACGAAACCGTCGTGTTCGGCGCCGAAGGCCGCTACAACTGGGTCGGTCTGCGCAGTGATTTAAAAGACCGCGTCGGCCACGATAACTTCGGTTATTGGACGATGATGCTTAAACTGGGCGTAAAGTTTTAAAAGGCTTTCGTTTTACCGCCCGCCGCTTTTCGACAAGCGGCGGGTTTTTTAATCTTATTTTCGGTGGCGCAAAAACCTTTTTTCAGGTACAATAACAGCTATGAACACCGCACTTTCTTTATGGCAGACCATTTGTCTTTCCGGCGTCGTATTGGCGGCGCTGTTCATTCCTTTTTTGTTTAAAAAGGCTGAAGAGGAGCTGGAAATTTTCCTCTTTGTCTGCGGTATTATCGCAGTCAGCGTGTCGGGCTTATGGAGCGGACATTTACTGCTGGAAGCGGTCAAAGAACCCGTTATGATTTCCGCCGCGGTGCTGATACTGGGTTTTTTATTCAAGCGTTTTGGCGGCGGGTTAAACGCTTTTGTGCACCGGGCTGAAAAAAGCGTGGGTCCGCGCTGGTTTCTGTTTTTCTTCGCGCTGTTCCTGGGCTTGTGCTCCAGCCTGATTACGGCCATTATCGCCGCTTTGCTGGCGGCGGAAGTCATTAAAGGCCTGCGTTTGGACGAGCGGCAAAAAGTGCGCCTGACCGTTTATGTCTGTTTTGCCGTCGGGCTGGGGGCGGTGCTGACGCCGGTCGGGGAGCCGCTGTCCACCATTGTGGTGGCGCGGCTGCGCGGGGAGCCGTATCACGCAGGATTTTTCTTTTTATTGCAACTGCTGGGCTGGTGGATTGTTCCGGGCGTTATTTTGTTTGCCGCGCTGGCCGCGCGGCTGGGCTCCTGTGCGCTGACGGACGGACAGCGTTCCGTTTCGCCGGAAACCAATGCCGCGGTGCTTTCCCGTGCGGGAAAAGTATATTTGTTTGTGGCGGCTCTTATTCTGCTGGGGGAAGGGCTTAAACCGCTGGCGGAGCGCACCATCGGCCACCTGTCTCGCGCGGTACTGTACTGGATTAACACGCTGTCCGCCGTACTGGACAACGCCACCCTGGCCAGCATTGAAATACAGCCGTCCTTACCGTCTGACACTTTGGTATTTTTACTGGTGTCTCTGGTGTTGGCGGGCGGCTTGTTAATCCCGGGAAATATTCCCAACATTATTTGCGCCTCCAAACTGGGCATTAAAAGCCGGGACTGGGCGTGCGCGGCTGTACCGACAGGTCTGCTCTGCATGGCCGTATATTTTGTTATTTTGATGTGGGTGCTCTAAACGCACGGGGCGGGTCAGGCTCCGTTTTGCTATAATACAAACATGGAAGATTTTATCGTTAAAGTAATTTTGGCGTTGGTGCTGGGCGGCATTATGGGCCTGGAACGGGAATATAATGACAAGCCCGCCGGCTATGCCACCAATTCCATTATTTGTCTGGGCGCGGCCTTGTTTACCATGCTGTCTTTATACATGGCGGAGATGGGCGGAGACCCGGGACGCATTGCGGCGCAAATTGTATCCGGCGTGGGGTTTTTGGGCGCAGGCGCGATTTTGCGCGAAGGCAATAAAATTTCCGGTCTGACCACCGCCGCGGCCGTCTGGCTGGTGGCGGCCATCGGCATGGCGGTAGGTTTTGGCCAGTATATTTTGGCCTCTTCCGCCTGCGCGGCGGCCATACTCATGCAGCTGGGCGTGCGCCGCACGTTGGGCCTGCTGGAACGTTTGCGCCGTTACGACACCATTTATTTAACCTGCGCGCCGAAATGGAGCGTAGTAGAACAAATTTGTGCAGAAATAGAAAAAAGAAACGTGCAAATTCTTAAAAAAGAAGTCACCAAACACGACAACCGTTTTGTCGTCGCGCTGGTGGCCACGTTTACCGGGCGGGAATTCCAAAACATCACCAAAGACGTGCTGGAAATGCCCGACGTATACAGTCTGTATAAATAAAGGAGCCTGTAAAAAAGTTATGTCTCAAACCCCCATACCGCTGTTTAACCTGCAAAAACAACATGATTCTTTAAAAAATGAAATTAATGCCGCCGCGCTGGACGCGTTGAACTCCATGCGCTGGCTGCTCGGTCCGCAAACGGAAGCTTTTGAAAAAGAATTTGCCGAAGCCATAGGCGTGAAACACTGCATTACCTGCTCGTCGGGGGCCAGCGCCATTCAGATTGCGCTGGGAGCGGCCGGCATCGGCGAAGGGGACGAAGTGATTACCACCCCGTTTACGTTTATCGCCACCACGTCCTCCATCTCTTTGACCGGGGCGAAATTTGTTTTTGCCGATATTGACCCTCGCACGTATAACATTGACCCGAAAGACATTGAACGCAAAATCACCAAAAAAACAAAAGCCATTCTACCCGTGCATTTGTACGGTTTCCCGGCGAATATGGACGCCATTATGAATTTGGCGCGCGAACATGATTTGCGCGTGATAGAAGACTGCGCCCAAGCGCATTTGGCCACCGCCGACGGCGTGAAAGTGGGCGGCATCGGCGATGCGGGAGCGTTTAGTTTTTACCCCAGCAAAAACCTCGGCGCATGCGGGGACGCCGGTGCCATAACCACCAACGACGATGAAATAGCTGATCGCTGCCGCAGCCTGCGCCACAGCGGCAGAGCCAAAGACAAAGCTTATGAATATGATTTGGAAGGATCCACATTGCGCATGGATGAAATTCAAGCCGCCATTCTGCGCGTAAAATTGCGCCATTTGCAAGACTGGACCGACGCGCGTCAGAAAGTGGCCGCCTTATACGAAGAAGGTCTGCAGGGCCTGCCTGTCGTCACGCCGCCCACGCCTCCGGCCGGGTATTCCCAGTCTTATTACGTTTATACTATACGCGCCGAACGCCGCGACGAGCTGCAGCAATATTTAAAAGAACACGGCATCGGTTCGGCGGTGTATTACCCGGTGCCGCTGTACAAACAACCGGCTTACAAACATCTGAATTTAAATCCGCAGGACTACCCCCATGCCGAAAAAGCGGCGCAGGAAGTTCTGTCCATCCCGATGTTTCCGGAGCTGAGCCAGGAACAGGTAGCCCGGGTCTGCGACACAATACGCGATTTTTACGAAAACAACTGATCTGTTTTTGAAAAATCCATAAAAGACCCCGCATAACGTGCGGGGTTTTTTATGCGGGTTTTACGCTTATTAAAAATAATTTCCGCGACCGTATAAAGTTAGTTTAGCTAACTTTTGAAGAATGGGCGGTTCTGAAAATTTGTGAGAAGATTATCAAACTAAAAAATCCGTTTCAAGGACCTGAAAACCCAAAAAATCCGGAAAATGGGTTTTTAAAGCCCTATGTTGCCTAATTTCTCCGTCGGAGAAAATCATTTTTACACAAAAACGGCCTTTATAGGCTTTTTTAACAAAAGAACAAGCAAACGGATAAAAACTTCGACAAAACCGCTAAAAAAGGCTTTTTTGCGCAAAATCGCCTTTTTGGGAGCATTTAACAGTCTAAAAAAGACAAATAAATCTATTTCCACATGAAATCCATTTCTTTTTTTTGTTTGAGCAAAGCGGCAAGATCGCAAAAAGGCGTCATATATGTTTTCCGGACCGGTCCATGTTTTTTCAACACACAAAAAAGGCCCGGTACGAAACCGGACCTTTTTTAATTTGTTTCTTTTATAACAATTTGGTTTTTAAGCGGCTGGCTAAATTATCCAATTCTTCCAAAGAATTATATTGAATCATCAGCACCCCTTTGGACATTTTTTTGCCGTAGCGCACTTCCACCTTGGTACCCAACGCCGCCTGCAGCTCATTTTCAAAAGAAGACACCTCCGGCGGTTTGGGCAGTTTTTTGGCTCCGGCAGGCTGCAGCAGGGTCCGCGCCGCGTCTTCGGCCTGACGCACGGACATCTTGGTCTTTTTCATGCGCTGGAACAGCGTTTCTTTTTTGGCGGGATCGGAAAGCATTAACAAGGCTTTGCCGTGTCCTTCCGTAATCGTACCGTCCTGCAAAGCGTCCTGCATATGCTGTGGCAGCTCCAGCAGGCGCAGGGAATTGGACACCGCCCCTTTGGACTTGCCGCAATACTGCGCCAAATCAGTTTGGGAAATGCCGAATTTATTCATTAAATTACGGTATCCAAGCGCGGTTTCTATGGGGTTTAAATCTTCGCGCTGAATGTTTTCAATCAGGGCCAGGGCACACATTTGCTGGTCGGACAACGCCTTATGCACCAAGGCATCAATCTCCGTCAGGCCCGCCAGCTGGCTGGCGCGGAAACGCCTCTCCCCGACGACAATTTCGTATTTATCCATTCCCGCGTCGTATACCACCACAATCGGTTGGGTCAGGCCGTGTTCCTGAATGGACTGGGCCAGCTCCTGCAGTTTCGCCTCGTCAAATACGCGGCGCGGCTGGAAACGGTTGGGAATAATTTTATTTAAAGCGATTTTCTGTACGGAAGCTCCGCCGCTGTTTTGGCCGTTCTGGGCCGCGGCCGGATTATTTAATACTTCCTGGGTTTGTTTGAGCAAAGCGTCCAGCCCTTTGCCTAATGCCTGTCTGGCCATACTTATCCTCCAAAATCGTAATTATAACTGCCGGAAACCGCCATATCCGGTTTCACAAAATCCGCCACATTGGCGCCGCGGCGGGCCAAAAATTCAACCGCCAAGTTGACATAAGCATTGGCGCCGCGGCAGGCCGGATCGTAATCAAAAATGGACTGCCCGAAGCTGGGGGCTTCCGCCAGGCGGATATTGCGCGGAATGGGGGTTTTATATACCTGCTCTCCAAAGAAACGGCTGACTTCTTCAAATACCTGTTTGGACAAATTCATGCGCGCATCATACATAGTCAATACGCCGCCGTCCAGCTTTAAATTGGTATTTAAAAACTGTTTAATTTTGGAAATAGTCGTCATAAAGTGGGCCAACCCTTCCATGGCGTAATATTCACATTGTACGGGCGTAATAACGCTGTCTGCCGCCATTAAGGCGTTTAAGGTTAAAAGCCCCAAAGAAGGAGGGCAGTCTATAATAATGTAGCGGTACATCTTGCGCAGCGGAGCAAGGACTTCGCGCAGCATATTTTCGCGCCCGCGCACATTGACCAGTTCCACTTCCGCTCCGGCCAAATTTTTGCATGTAGGCAAAACATCTAACATTTCATTGGAAGTCTGCCTCACTACTTCTTCAAATGAAGCGTTTTTAGTAATGAGATGATAGACGGATTTTTCCCCGTCATTTAACGTAATGCCCAAGCCGGAGCCGGCATTCCCCTGAGGGTCAAAGTCTACCAGCAGTACTTCCTGGTCTAAATAGGCCAGGGCATAAGATAAATTGATGGCCGTCGTGGTTTTACCCACACCGCCTTTCTGGTTGGCAATGGCTACTATTTCACCCATATATCCTCCGTTAAGATATTAAAACATAAATAAGCTATAAAAGCAACTGTTTTGTTTCCACATGGAAACAATATGGGCTCGGCAGCTATAAAAAACCCCTGTCATCTTTACCAGGCTGTTATTATGTTCATAAAAAAGGCGTTCTCTTGTCAGCCACTTTATATAAAAGTTTTCACGTGGAAACAGTTGCCCTATTTATTTTAAGTTTTCACGTGGAAACAAAACAGGCCTTATTAAAATAAAGCCTGTTTATAGTGTGGATAATTTTTATATTATTTATAATTTTCCCTATACAAAATCCTATTTTATCAGCCCAATACGCTTTATGGGCCAGTGGATAAACCAGGCGGTCCCTTTAATATTCTCGCGAGGGACAGGCCCCCAAAAGCGGGAATCACAGGAATTATCGCGGTTATCTCCCAT
>CALUXH010000085.1 GCA_944324695.1 uncultured Elusimicrobiales bacterium
GCGGCCAAACAAAACGTAAAAGTTACGTTAAAGCTGGAAGACTGATGTTGAAAGTGGACGTCGTCACCGCGTTCCCCGATATGCTGGCCGGCCCTTTGGGCCAGAGTATCGTGGGCAGAGCGCAAAAAGCGAAAGTGCTTAAGCTGGGGTTTACCAACCCGCGGGATTTTACCGACGACAAGCACCACACGCTGGACGACAGACCCTATGGAGGCGGCCCCGGCATGCTGATGAAAGCCGAGCCGCTGTACCGGGCGATTAAAAGCCTTCGCAAAAAAAATTCGGTGGTTATTTTAACCAGCCCGCGCGGACAGACGTTCACGCAGGCTTTGGCCAAGAAACTGGCCAAAAAGAAACACCTGATTTTCGTATGCGGGCATTATGAAGGGATAGACGAAAGAGTATATCCCGAAATGGATATGGAAGTGTCGCTGGGGGATTTTATCCTGACCGGCGGGGAACTGGCCTCGGCCGTAATGATAGACGCTGTCACGCGGCTTTTGCCGGGGACGTTTAAAAAACAGGACGTGACCGTTTCAGAGTCGTTTGAAGACGGCCTGCTGGAAGCTCCGCAGTACACACGGCCCGAAGTATGGCGGGGCAAACGGGTGCCGCAAGTGCTTTTAAGCGGGCACCACAAGCAAATGGAAGCGTGGAAACGGGAGAGAGCCCTGGAACTGACAAAAAAATACAGACCCGATTTGCTGAACACCTCTCAGGCAAAAAAGGCCGCAGTAAAAAAAAGCGTCAAAAAGAAGGCGGAAAAAACCGCGGACAAACCCGCCGCGAAAAACGCCAAAAAGACGAAGAAACAAACGAAGAAATGATTTTTCGGAGGAAGTAAGCGTTATGAACATCAACCAAATCAAACACAATCTCAAGACCAACGTGCCGTCTTTTAAATCCGGCGATACGGTGCGCGTGAAAGTCAAAGTCGTGGAAGGCGACAACGAACGCGTGCAGGCCTTTGACGGCGTGGTCATCGGCCGCAAAGGCAGCGGCATCAGCGAGACCTTTACGGTGCGCAAAATTTCGTTCGGCGTGGGCGTGGAAAGAATTTTCCCCGTGCACTCCCCCCGCGTGGAAAGCATCGAAGTGCTTAAGAGCGGCAAAGTGCGCAGAGCCAAACTGAACTACTTAAAGAAACTCTCCGGCAAAGCCGCCCGTCTGCAGGAAGTAAAAAAACAGACCGGCGCCGCGGCTGAAACCGCCGCCGCGGGCGAAGAGGCCGCCGCTCAGCAGCCCGCCGCCGAGGCTAAATAAGAAGGCCCCGGGCCGAATTATTTCCTCCAAAAGCCGCGTCCCAAAACGGGACGCGGCTTTTTATCCGTATTTTAAAAAAGAAACAAGAGGCGACAAGTAATACTTTATATTTTGTACATGGTCCAAAAAAATGATGCTGCCGGTGGAAATAAACCGAAAGGCCTAAGTTCTATTTAAAACAGATATACCCCCAGCGTTGCGTCCCACTTCCCGCCCAACGACTTGCAAAAACTTTCATCCGTTCCCGGAAAGCAAAACTTTTGTCCCCCTTTTCCGTCAAAAGCTGAAGAATCAAGACCAAAAGCCGGGATGCATTCCTCCGGCCAGACTTGGCCTATGGTATATTTTGCTTTTGTGATATCACAACTTCCGCGCACAGCCACAGGGCCTACCAGAGAGCCTTGATAACAATAATCTTTTCCTTGCCGCTGCCACTCATCTCCAGGCAAATCAATGCCTTCAAAAAACACATCCGAATTACTTAAAATATCCGCTCCGCTCAATGCCCCCATGCGCAAATTATCCGATAACTTTTTAAGTATCACCATAGCTTCTGCCATTCGGGCTTTTTCTACCGATTTTTGATATTGCGGCAGAGCAACAGCCGCCAAGATGCCGATAATCAGCACCACCACCAAAAGTTCTATCAACGTAAATCCTTTTTTCATTTTTTGCTCCTATATTAACGTTTAAGCAAACAAAAACACCGCCTAACAGCTTTTTATATCCACCACGCATAGGATATCAAAAAAAAAAAACGGCGCAAGAGAAAGGCCATTTTCAACAAATAAACGGCAACGGCATTTCTCCAGGATCATATCATCATAATAAATGGGCCGGTTTCACGGCGCTGGCGTATCGCACGGAATTATTTCTTTGTTCTCTATTTGAATAAAACTAATCCTTTCAAACACCTTTTCCCCATCTGACATTTTAGTTATAATAAAGAAAGAGCAGACGGCCCGGGATATACGTCCGCCGCCGCGCTTTTGGGAGGGGTTTATGGATATTACCACGCTTAATAAACAGGTGCAAAACGAAAGCCTGTTTTTGCAAGATTTAAAAAGAGAAGTAAGCAAAGTCATCGTTGGACAGGAAGACCTTATTGAAAAAATGCTGGTGGCCCTGCTGGCAGACGGGCATATTCTGATTGAAGGCGTGCCCGGTCTGGCCAAAACCCTGGCCGTCAAAACCCTGGCCGCAGCCGTGCAGGCCCAGTTTCAGCGCATCCAGTTTACGCCGGATTTGCTGCCGGCCGATATCACGGGCACCCTGATTTTCAACCCCAAAGACGGACTTTTTTATCCCAAACGCGGGCCGATTTTTTCCAACTTTGTGTTGGCGGACGAAATAAACCGCTCCCCCGCCAAGGTGCAAAGCGCCCTGCTGGAAGCCATGCAGGAGCGGCAGGTAACCATCGGCGAGCAAACCTATAAACTGCCCGCGCCCTTTATGGTGCTGGCCACGCAAAACCCCGTGGAGCAGGAAGGCACCTACCCGCTGCCCGAAGCGCAGGTGGACCGCTTTATGCTTAAAGTGCTGATTACCTACCCCACCAAAGAGGAAGAAAAGCAGATTTTGGAGCGGATGTCTTCCCACCAGGCCATCAAATTAAATACCTCCGTCACGCCGAATATGATTGTAAAAGCCCGCCAGGTGGTGGACGGAATTTACGTGGACGAGAAAATCAAAAACTATATTGTGGAGCTGGTTTTCGCTACGCGCGAGCCCAAAGAATACCGGCTGGATAAACTGGCCTCTTTCATCGCCTACGGCGCCAGCCCGCGTGCGACCATTTTCCTGACGCAGGCCGCCAAAGCCTACGCTTTCTTAAACGGCCGCGGCTACGTCACGCCAGAAGACATCAAAGCCGTGGGGCTGGACGTGCTGCGCCACCGCGTGCTGCTCTCTTATGAAGCCGAAGCGGAAAATATCACCTCCGACCAAATCGTCAAAGAAGTATTTGAAGCCGTGGACGTCCCTTAATCGGCGCGGGGAGCGGACGTTATGCGCATGGACACCGCCGACATTTTAAAAAAGGTACGGCAGATTGAAATACAAACCGGCAAACTGGTGGAAGAAACCTTCGCCGGGGAGTATCTCAGTGCGTTTAAAGGCCAGGGCATAGAATTTGCCGAAGTGCGCGAATATACCCCGGGCGACGACGTGCGCAGCATAGACTGGAACGTCACCGCGCGCAGCGGCACTCCTTACGTTAAAAAATTTAATGAAGAGCGCGAACTGACGCTGATGATTGCCTGCGACGTGTCAGCCTCCCAGCGTTTCGGCTCCTTTGACAAATTCAAACAAGAGGCCGCCGCGGAACTAGCCGCGCTGTTTGCCTTTTCCGCCTTAAAAAACAGCGACAAAGTGGGTCTATTATTATTTTCAGACCGGATAGAACTTTTTGTTCCTCCCAAAAAAGGCAAAAAGCATATTTTGCGCCTGATACGTGAGCTGGTGGCTTTTGAACCCCAAGGCACGGGCACGGATATTTCGCTGGCCCTGACCACTTTGAGCAAAGTCATCAAACGCCAGGGGATTTTGATTTTTATTTCCGATTTTCTGGCAGAACCCGAAACCTTCGCCCAACCGCTGCGCCTGGCCTCCAAAAAATTTGATTTAATCCCCGTAATTATAGAGGACCGCCTGGAGCGCGCCCTGCCTTTGGTGCACGCCTGCCTGGACGTAAAAGATCCTGAAACGGGCGAAGAAAAATTTTTATCACTCGGCTCCGGCGATTTAAACCGCCTGCTGGCCCTTCGGCGCAAAGTGTGGAGCCAGCAGCTCCTGCACTTGTTCCATCCGCTGAAAATAGAGCCCATTTTGGTAGATACGGCCCGTCCTGCGGCGGACCCCGTGATTGAATTTTTCAAACGCCGCGCACGGAAACTACGAAGATGAAAAAACTGCTTTTATTGATTTTATGTTTCTCTCCCCTGGCGGCCGCGGCCCAGCAGCCCGCCGAGCCGCAGACTGCGGGAAACACGCTCAGCCTGACGGCGCAACATATACCGCAGCAGACGCCTTTTGCCGCGGTTTTTGACACGCGCTTTGAACTGGCGCATACTCCCGGATACGTGGTGGAACTGGACAAAGAAACCCTGCCGGAAGGCTTTGAACTGACGGCGGAAAAGAAAGAAACCCTTTCCCCGGGCACGGTGGCTTACGATTTGACGTTTATGCCTTTTACGCTGGGCCCCTCCACCTTCACAGCGGTAACTTTCAACCTTAAAAATCAGACCGGAGGACGCACGCTGACCGCGGCCCAATCCGAGCAAGTGCAAATTGACGTTCAGCCCGTTAAGTATTTTGACGAGCAAACCCTGCGTGATATTCGCCCGCCGTATATTCCCCCCAGCTTGTTTATTTGGCTTTTATGCCTGCTGGTGCTTGGACTGATTATCTATTTGGCATGGTATTTTTATAAAGAACTCCAAACGCGCGCGCGGGAACTGGCACAAGCACAGGACAACCGCCCCGCGGACATTATTGCCCTGTCCAAAATAGAAGCCCTGCTGCAAAGCGGCCTGTGGGAACGCGCACAGTATAAAATGTTTTACATTGAACTGGGCGATATCCTGCGTGAATATTTTTGGCGGCGTTTTAGGCAAGACGTTTCATCGGACACTTCGGCCGAATTATTGCGCCGGGCCCGCAAAATTCCGCAGCTTAAAAATCTGCTCCTGCCGCTGCGCGAATATTTAAATTCATCCGACTTGGTTAAATTTGCAAAAGCAATCCCCTCCCAGCAGACCATGCAGCAGGATGTGGGAGTTGTGCAGAAGTTGGTTAAAGAAACGGCCCCGCGCCCCGAGGCCACGCAAGAGGAGGCCCGCTGATGTTTTCTACTTGGTTTTTAGTATCGTTAGGGTTGCTGGTGCTCTCGCTGGTGGCTTGCGCCCTGCTGCGCCGCTTCCCGAGCTTCACAGGAGGCGCCGTGTTGGTATTCTTCTGCACGACGATGCTCTTGGCCGCGGGCATGTTGGCCGAGCGCGCAGCCGGAGGGCGGTTTACATTTTTAAACCCTTATTTTTTGCTGTTATTGCTTTTCCCCGCCATCTTGCTTGCTCTGCACATATTTGGAGGCCAATGCTTCCGCCAAACAGCCAATTATCCGCTGGCCGGTTTCTTGCAGCAGCCTTTTTCCCTGCGCGCGGCGCTGACGCGCCGCCTGCCGCTGGGGCTTGTCTTGGGAGCCTTGTGCCTTTTTATCATCGCGCTGGCGCGGCCGGTAAGCGTCAGCACCTCCAAGCTCCCCCCTACCCAGGGAATAGACATCATGATGATTATAGACGTATCGGCCAGCATGAACAACCAGGACTTTTATCCTTCCCGTTTTGTCGCCGCGCAAAAAACCGCTATTAATTTCATCGGCAAACGTTTTAACGACCGCATCGGCCTGGTCATGTTCGCCCGTTACGCTTCTTTAGCCGCGCCGCTGACGCTGGACCATGAGGCGGTGCAAGAATTGGTAGCTTCTTTGTATTTGGGCATTATTGACCCGACTTTGACCGCCATCGGCGACGCGCTGGGCGTGGCATCCAGCCATTTAAAAGACAGTACGGCCAAAAGCAAAATCATTTTGCTGTTGACGGACGGTTCCAACAATACCGGCTCTCTGGATCCACTGCTGGCGGCTAAAGCGGCCGCGGCTTACGGCATCAAAATTTACGCCATTGCCACGGCCAGCCCCCCGGGTACGACCATTTTTTCCAGCCGCGAAGAAGAAATTGACGAAGGCCTGCTGATGGAGATTGCCAAAATTACGGGAGGGCAGTTCTACCGTGCGAAAAATGAGTCGGAACTGCAAAACATTTATGACGAAATCAACCGGCTGGAAAAGACAGATTTTACACAGGCCGCGCGCGTAAGCCAGCATGACGTCTACCGTCCCTTTTTGCTAGCGGGACTGGGGCTTTTGCTGTTGGCCGTCTTACTGCGCAAACTAATTTTCATCAAGGTGCCGTAATATGGAACTGTTTGAACAACCCGTTTATTTTTTATATTTTCTCATCACGCTTTTGGCGCTGGGGGCCGTATACTGGGCGGGAGAGAGGCTCAAAGGGCGTATCATACATGCCCTGTTCGGCCCGGCGGCTTACGCGCGTTTAAGCGGCGGCGGAGACCGGTTTAAAACGCTGAAAGCCGCACTGCTTCTGTGCGGACTTTTCTTCCTGTTTGCGGCATTGGCCAAACCGCAGTGGGGCCTGGAAATTGTCAGGGCCGAAGGAGAATTTGCCCAAACGGTCATCGCGGTGGACGTATCGGCTTCCATGCGCGCGCGGGACGTACACCCCGATCGTTTGGACAGCGCAAAAAACATGCTGCGCATGCTGGTAAGCAATTTAGGAGACGAACGCATCGGCCTAATTGCATTTACGTCGCAGGCGTATATACAGTGCCCCATTACCACCGATGAAGACGCTCTGAAATATTTCATTTCTTCTTTGCAGCCGGATATGCTGCCCGTAGCGGGCACGTCTTTGGCCGCACCGGTTAAGCTGGCCGCACATATGCTGGCCAAATATCCGGGTAAAAAAGCCCTGATTATTTTAACCGACGGGGAAGACCACGAACCCGCCCAGCTTCAAGAGGCCCAAACCGCTGCGCAAAAGGAAGGCATACGCGTCATTGCCATCGGCATAGGCACTCCGGACGGGGAACTGATCCCGCAGGAAACGGACGTGTCGGGCAAAGTCGTGGAATATAAAAAAGACAAAGACGGCAAAACCGTTGTTACCAAATTGGACGAACCCAGCCTGATCGCTTTGGCCCAAGCCACGCAGGGCATATATATCAAATACACCACGCCGGCTCAAGTGGCAGCCAAGGTGGAAGAGAGCATTGGAGAGCTGGACCGCAGCCGCTCGGCCGCTTCCTCCCGTGCGCGGTACAAAAACCGCTATCAAATCCCGCTGTTGCTGGCGGTGCTGTGTCTGGCCTTATGGCTGGCCCTGCCTTTCAAGGCCTCAGGTTCACGGACGGAAACGGAAGAAAAAAGGTAGAATAAAGTGATGAAACACCTGTGTGTCTTACCGATTTTACTGCTTCTGGCCCCGGCGGCTCAGGCCGGCGTGCGCGCGCAGCTGCGCCAGGGCGGCCAATTTTACAATGACCAGAAATACGGCTCTGCTTTGAACAGCTACCAGGAAATTTTAAAAGAAGACCCTGCAAATCAGCAGGCCCTGTTTAACGCAGGCAATGCCTATTATCGGCTCAATGAATATACCCTGGCCGAAGAAGCCTATAAACAAGCTGCAGAACTGACGGGAGATTTAAGCCAGGACGCCCTTTTTAACCTGGGCAACGCTTATTACCGCGCCGGGGACCGCCAAAAGGCTATAGAAAGTTACAAAAAGGCCGTACTCAGCAATCCCAAGGACAAAGAAGCTATACATAATTTACAGCTGGCCTTGCAGCAGGAGCAACAGAAAAACGACAATCAAAACAATAATAATAACCAAAGCCAAAGCTCTGATAATCAAAGCCAGCCCAACCAGGACAACAAAGGCCAAGCGCCGCAAAACCCGCAGCAGGACAAACAAGACAAACAGACACAATTGGACAAAAGTGCCGCCGACCGCGTGATGTCCATGGCTAAAGAAAACGAATACCGCCGTTCTGCCTCTTCCAACCGGCAGCCGGATCAAACCGTGGAGAAGGACTGGTAATATGCTGAAGCATTGCTGTCTTTTATTATTCTTATTTGTGCCGTTCTTGCTTTCTGCGCCTCCCGCCGCAAACGCCGTCACTCTGACTGCGTCAGTCAATAAAACCGTCCTGACTACGGAGGATGAATTGCTGCTTACCGTAACGGTAGACGGCGCCACGGGGGATTTTACTCCCCAACTGCCCAGCATGCCTTCTTTTAATATTTATGGGAGTTCCATAGCCCGGCAAATTATTAACTCCCACGCCACCACCACATTTGAATATGTTATGCTGCCGCGCTTTGCGGGCAAAACCGTTATTGCTCCTATCACATTAAATTACGCCGGACAAACCTATAAAACCGATCCCATTACCGTAACGGTGTACCGTGCCGGTTCGGCTCCGAATGTTTCTTCTTCCCGGTCCGCACAAGCCGGCGGCAATATAGACACCGCCGTCCCCGTCCCGCGACAAAAACCCGTCACGACACAGGCCCCGGCGGATATGCCCCCTCTGGAGCGCAGCCTGTATAATTTGGCCGCGCGCCATGGAGACAAAGACTATTTTATGGTGGCGGCCGTCAGCAACAACAGTCCATACGTCAACCAAACGGTTATCCTGGCCGTGCGTTTTTATTTCTCGCGTTTGTTTGCGGGCAATGCTCCATATAGCGAGCCGGCCATTTCAAATCTGTTCATGGAGCCCGTTGGCTCCTCCGAAGGCCGACAGACCATTTCCGGCAAGACTTACTCTTATATCGAACGGCGCTATGCCGTGTCCGGCGTAACGGCAGGGCCGGCCAAGGCCGGGGAGGCCTCCGTCAAATACACCCCCATGGGCAATGTACACCTCTCCGTATTTGACCGGATGTTTGCCGCCGTGTCCCAGGAGCCTAAAACGGTAAAATCAAACCCCCTCTCGTTTACCATCCGCCCTACGCCGCTGAAGGGAAAACCGAAAAGTTTTTACGGAGCAGTTGGTTCCGGATACAGCATTTCCGCTTCCATAGACCGCAGCCGGGTGGAAGCCGGAGAGGCCGTCAACCTGACCGTTAACGTCAACGGCCCGGGCAATTTAAAACCCACGGCGGATTTAAAATTACCCGCGCTGCCCGGTTTTAAAGTCTATGATGTGGCTTCCAACGCAGGCTCCGTGCCGAATAACGGGACGCTTAAAAGCTATAAGATTTTTAAAACGGTCATTGTTCCCGTTTCCTCGGGCAACTACACCATCCCCGCCTTGGACTGGTCTTATTTTGACCCAACCGCCAAAGCCTACCGCACCATACGCACCAAACCGCTGGAAATAGAGGTCACTCCTTCTTCTAAAACAGATACGGGTTTTGATTTCGGGGCTCAGTCGGATTTAGGCAACGGCTTCCGTCAATTAGGGCAAGATATACGCTATTTAAAATCCGATTTAGCCCAGGAAAACACGACTTTCCTGGCCAGACTGGCCAAACTGGATATAGTCAGTTATCTGTTTGCGGCCCTGTTGCTGGCCGCCGGCGTATTTGCCCTTATGGACAAACAAACACTGGCCGGGAAACGGGCGTTGTCCCGTGCGCGCGCCCAATTAAAAAAAGCCAAAACGGAAGAAGCCGTTTCCGATGCCTTGTCCGTTTATCTGCAGGTGCGCTACGGGGTACATACGGCCAGCCTGCCGTTGCGTGATATTTCCGCCGCGCTGAAAAAACGAGGCTGCCCGCCCGAACTTATTAAGCATTTTGAATCTCTGTGGCAGCATTTGGATGCGGCGCGTTTTGCTCCGGCCGCCATGCAGCGTCAAAACGCCGCCGCGCTGGCACGGCAGGCGGAGGAACTGATGAAAAAAATGGACAAAGGGAGCCGCCTATGAAAAAAATGCTAATTGCCCTGGGGCTGATCCTTTGGACGGCTGCGGCCGTTGGCGCGGCGGACATACAAAGCGCCGAAGCGCTGTACCGCGAAGGCAAATTTGCAGCCGCGCTGGGCGCGTACGAACAGCTGCTCGCCTCCTACCCAAACGACCCCCATCTTTACTACAATATAGGAAACTGTTATTTCAAAATGGGCAGTACGGGGCTGGCGGTGGCTAATTATTACCGGGCATTCCGCCTGGCTCCGCGGGACGCGGATATACGCCATAACCTGACGCTGGCTTTGCAAAACGGGGGAGAGCGCTTTGTCCCCGCCGGCATGCCTGAAGTGTTGCACAAGTTTTTTTTCGGACTGCGCACCGATGAGCTAAAAGGGCTTATGCTTTTGGCCTTGTGGTTTTTTTGTTCGCTGGCCTCTATATGGCTTATTAAACGCCGTCTGGGCCGTGCGGCCGTTGGCGCCTTGGTCATAGTGACGGTATTGGCTGTATGGTATGCCTGGCGCAGCAAAATAGAAAAAACCCCGCTGGCCGTGGTAGCCGCCCCCGTGGCGGAGCTGCGCAGCGGCCCCGGAAGCAATTTCCCCGCCAGCGCCAATGTGGCGCAGGGGCACTTGCTCCTTCTTCAGGACAGCAAGGACAACTGGCATGACGTGGTGGTTAAATCCGAAGGGCTGCAGGGATGGATACAAGCCGAAGCGCTGGAAAAAATTTAATTTGCGGAGTATATATGTTTATTGAAAAAGAAGCCGACGAACTGATAGCCGCCGTCACCTATGTAAAAGAAAACCTGGGGGCGCAGATACGGCAATTGGCAGATCAAATCATCAAGGCTTTCCAAAACGGCAACCAGGTGATTTTAATGGGCAACGGCGGCAGTGCCGCAGATGCCCAACATATTGCGGCCGAATTTGTGGGTCGTTTTAAAAAAGAACGCAGGTCTTTCCCGGCACTGGCTTTAAATACCAATACCTCTACCGTCACCGCCGTGGGCAACGATTACGGCTATGATATGGTATTCTCCCGCCAAATTGACGGTTTTGCGCGCAAAGGGGATGTGGTCATCGGCATTTCCACGTCCGGTAACAGCAAAAACGTACAGCTGGCGTTGGAACTGGCCAAAGAACGCGGCTGTTACACCGCGGCCCTGCTGGGCAAAGACGGCGGCACGATTAAAGACGTCGCGGATTTGCCCATTGTGGTCAAATGGCCCAATACGCCGCGCGTGCAGGAATGCCATATTTTCATCGGCCACAGCGTCTGCGACCTGGTGGACCGGGCTTTTTAGGAGTAAATATGAAAGTAGCCGTCGCCTGCGACCATGCGGGCTTTGCACTGAAAGAAACGGTGCTGAATAAAATCCGGGAATTGGGCCATGAAACGCTGGACTGCGGCTGTGACGGCGGGCAGCGCGTGGATTTCCCCGATTACGCCGCCAAAGCCGCCGCCCTGCTTACGCAGGGCAAAGCCGACCGCGCGGTGCTGATTTGCGGCAGCGGCATAGGCATGTGCATAGCGGCCAACAAAATACGCGGCGTATACGCCTGCGTATGTCACGACGCTTATTCAGCCCACCAGGGCGTGGAACATGACAACATGAACGCACTGTGCCTGGGAGCGCTGGTTATCGGCAAACATACGGCCGAAGAATTAGTGGAGCGTTTTTTAAACGCCCGGTATTTTAACGAAGGAAATTATAAAAAACGCGTGGATAAAGTACTGGCGCTGGAAAAGCAGTTGCCGTAATTTAAAAACAAATTTGTAAACTTGCAAAAAAGGAAGTAGTGAGTGATATGAAAATGAAAGTGAACCCCATGGCGGAAGGGATTATCCGCGAAGGTATCATCAAGCTGGAAAACCTGGACTTTAAAAATAAATTCTGGGCCAAAGATCCCACCCTGTGGAAGCAGGAGCCGCAGCATCAGGAGCTGATTAAAAATTTCCTGGGCTGGCAGACGGTGTACAACTGGACGTTGGAACACATTGACGAAGTGCTCAAAGTGGCCGACGAGGCTAAAAAAGAATTCAAATATTGCGTCGTCATGGGCATGGGCGGCAGCAGCCTGGCCCCGGAAGTGTTCCGCTCGCTGTTTGGCAAACAGTCCGGCCGGCCGGAACTGTTTGTGGCCGACACCACCAATCCGGACTGGGTCGGTTCCGTGCGCAGTCAAATCAACCCCGCCGAAACGCTGTTCATTTTCGCCAGCAAATCCGGCGGCACGGTGGAGCCCTCCTCCCAATTTGCGTATTTTTATGAAGAAGTCAAACAGGCCGGCGTAAAAAGCCCGGGGCAAAATTTCATCGCCATTACCGATGAAGGCACCGGCTTGCAGACCCTGGCCAAGAAACATAAATTCCGTCATGTGTTTACCAACCCCTCCGACATCGGCGGCCGTTTTTCCGCGTTGTCTTTCTTCGGCATTGTGCCGGCGGCTATTATGGGCGTGGACGTGGTAAAAATCCTAAACGGCGCCAAAGAAGCCGCAGCTTCCTTCGGTCCGGATGCCCTGGTCAAAGACAATATTGCCGTCCAGCTCGGCGCATATATGGGCGCATGCTACGCCAACCACAGCAAAGACAAATTAACCATATTAACCCCGCGCGAAATTGACGCATTCGGTCTTTGGGCCGAACAACTGGTGGCGGAATCCACCGGCAAAGAAGGCAAAGGCATTGTCCCCGTGGTGGGCGAAACGTTGCACCGCAATTTTGACTACCGCGAAGACCGCTTCTTTGTATACATCGCCACGGACACGGACGACAACAAACGCGTGGAAGAAATTGCCGACGACTTGGCCGAACGCGGTTTTCCCGTCATGGAACTGACGATGGAAGACAATTACCAGCTGGGAGCGATGTATTTGCTGTGGGAAATTGCCACCGCGGCCGCGGGAGCCATTCTGGCCATCGATCCCTTTGACCAGCCTAACGTGCAGGAAGCCAAAACGCTGGCTAAAAACGTGCTGGCCAAGCTGGAAACGGGAGATATTCCCGCCGAAGTGACGGCCCCGTTGCTGGTCAGCAAAGACCTGCAGGATGAAGTCAAGCTGGAAAGCCTGCCGCAGGATTTTTATTCGCAGTTGGAAAGTAACGACTATGTGGCCATTTTGCCCTATCTGTGGCCTTCCAAAGAAATTGACGAAGCGCTGGAAGGACTGCGCGACAAAATCCTATGCCGCACCAAACGCGCCGTACTGTTTGGCTACGGCCCCCGCTACCTGCACTCCAGCGGCCAGCTGCACAAAGGCGACGGCAACAACGGGGTATTCCTTATCCTGTCGGCCGAACCCGCCAAAGACATCCAGATTCCGGGGCAGCATTACACCTTCGGGCAGCTGTGCAACGCCCAGGCGCTGGGAGATTTCCAAGCGCTGGAAAACAAAGGCCGCCGCGTGGTAAAACTGCACCTGCAGCAGCCGGTGGCGGAAGCGATTAAAAAACTCAGCGAACAGTTCTAACTTACGCAGGAAAAAGGCGGCGCGCATCACGCCGCCTTTTTTATGTGCTTATGAAAAAACTTTTCATTCAAACTTACGGCTGTCAGATGAATTTGGCCGACTCCGAAGAAATGGCCGCCCACTTGCTGCTGCGCGGATATGCCCTGACGGATAAGTTGGACGAGGCGGACTTGGCCCTGGTTAACACCTGCACCGTACGCGACCATGCCGAACACCGCGCCCTGTCTTTCCTGGGACGCCTGCGGCAGTGGAAACGGGAAAAAGAAGGCCGGCATATTATTTTTGCCGGGTGCGCGGCGCAACGTTTGGGTGAAAGACTGAAAAAAACCTTCCCGTATCTGGATTTGGTGTCCGGGGCCCGGGAAATAGACCGTTTTGCTTCTTTGCTCGATACCAGCGGGCTGTTCAGCATAGAAGAAGGAGGGGCTCTGCCCGCCCGGGGCGTTACGGGTTACGTAACGATTATGCGCGGCTGTGATTTTGCCTGCACCTACTGCATTGTCCCTTCCGTACGCGGGCCCGTGCATTGCCTACCTTCGGCGGACATCCTGACCCAAGCCGCGCAAAAAGCCCAAGAAGGCTGCCCGGAAATCATGCTGCTGGGACAAACCGTCAACGCTTGGAAAGAAGACGGCAAAACCTTTGCCGATTTATTAAACGAAGTCTCCGCCCTGCCGGGAGTGCAGCGCGTGCGCTTTGTCAGCCCGCACCCGGCGTTTATCACGCCGCAGTTCCTGGCCGCGGTGGAAAACAACCCCAAAATCGCGCGTCACATACACCTGCCTGTACAAAGCGGTTCCACCAAAGTCCTGCAAGAAATGAAACGCGGCTATACGCGGGAAACGCTGCTGGAAAAAATAGACGCTTTAAAAGCGCGCGGTTTTGCCGTAAGCACGGACCTGATTGTAGGCTTCCCAACGGAAACGGATGAAGATTTTGGCGAAACACTCTCGCTGGTGCAGCGCGCAGGATTTTCAGCCGCATACTGTTTTAAATATTCCCCCCGCCAAGGCACGCCGGCGGCACAAATGAACCTCCTTCCCGAAAAAATACTGGAAGAACGGTTGGATATTTTGTTAAATAAAATAAAAGGCCTGGCCGAAGCCGCCTATGCGGCGCAGGCGGGCAAGGAAAAAGAAGTGCTTATGGAAAGCCCGAACAAAGGCCGTACGTCGGATAATTTCTGGGCGCAAACGCAAAAAAGTTATACAATAGGTGCTGTGGTGCGCAGCCGGGTTGTCAGCGCTGAAGACACCTTACTTTTAATGAGGGACTGATTATGAACAAAAAGAATTTTTCGGAAAAACGCAAACACCGCCGCATGCCGGTTATCAGCAATTTGATTGAACCGGTCAATCTGTTTTACAAAACCCAGGACGGGAAGGAAACCTCTTTGGTTGCCATCCTGGCCGACCTGTCCGCCTCTGGCATGCGCATGATCAGCTTTTTAGGGGCCCCGATGGCGGAACATTTTTCCATCAGCCTGCAACTTCCGGGCATGGAGAAAATGGAAATCGCCGCGCGCATGGCCTGGGTCAAACAAAAAGAAAACGTGTATACCGTGGGCATTGAATTTACGGACATGAAACCGCAGTACGCCGCGCTGATCAGCGCCATGGCCGACGATTTCAACGACTGCGACACTCGCATCCTGCTTCGCCTGCCGGAAGTGTGTGTAGCCACCTGCAAAGCTCATCGCATTTGCAACAAAATACAAAAAGACGAAACACTGTTTGACGATTGAACCAAAACTCGTCCCTCTTACGGCCCGCCAACGGCGGGCCTTTTTTTGTACATTGTTTTAAAAACATAGTAAAAAATTATATATATTGCTCCTGCAAATAGGTTATCATGGGCTAAATATGGAAATGATAAAATATAAATAAGAAAGCCGTTTTTACCGATTTTTTGGTACCCCTTAACGGGGTTTGGCCGGAGTCATCCGGCCGATCGCAGCCAAAAAACGGTATCGTTTTGCCGTTCCTTGCGGAGCGGCAGGCGATGCCTGTTTTGGGAATGCGATCCTCAAATTACGGGCGTCGCTTTTTTTACGCCCGCACGCGCGAGGTTTTTTATGCCCACCCCCCCGCCGGAAATTACGCAGGCCGAACTGGAAGATTTATACGCCGCCATCTGCCGCGCGAGAGAAAATTTTTTGGAAGCCAAGGAAAAATGCTTTCGGCTTTTCTGCATAGCCAAACGCCGCGAATGCTATCTGCAGAGCAAACGCAAAATCAACAAAGCGCTTAAACCCGCCGCCAAAACCAAAGGGAAACGCTCCGTCTGATTTTTGTTTCATACAGGCCCTGCCTGTACGGCGGGTTTCCCCTCCTCCAATTTACTACAATATATACATGAAACACATTGTTCTGGCCGGCCCCACCGCCAGCGGGAAAACGGAGCTGGCCCTGGCGCTGGCCCGGAAACTGGACGCGCAGATTATCTCCGCCGATTCTCGGCAAATTTACCGCGGACTGACACACGGCACCGCCAAACCCGAAGGCATATGGACAAACGCCATATACCGCGTGCAGAGCATACCGTATCATTTGGTGGATTTTCTGCCTCCGGAGCAAACCTTTGACGCGGCGGCTTTTTGCGCGCGGGCGGAGGCGTTGACGCGGGAAAATCCGAACACTCCTTTTATTTTCGCCGGCGGAACGGGTATGTACTTGCACGCGTTTTTTGTAGGCATGGACCCGCTGCCGCCGTCTGCTCCGGCTCTGCGGGCCGAACTGACGGCCTTTGCCGCCTCCTGCGGCAAGGCGGCCCTGCATGCGCGGCTGGCGGAAAAAGACCCCGTTTCCGCCGTCCAAATTCCGGCCGGAAATATTCAGCGCGTGATGCGCGCGCTGGAAATTACGCTGCTGGCCGGAAAACCGGCTTCGGCACTGAAAAGCGGCGGCTTTTTTGGAGAATTTCCCACCGACAAAGCCCTGTTTGTGTATTTAAACTGGGATAAAGAACTTTTAAACAAACGCATTGAACGGCGCACGCGCGGCATGCTGGAGCCCATGGCAGCAGAAACCCGCGCCCTGCTGGCCGCCGGAGCGAAGGCGGACTGCCCCGCACTCAAAAGCCTGGGCTACCCGCAGATTTTGCAATGGATAAACGGGGAGAAAAACCGGGAAGAAACTTTTGACAAAATCTTTACGCTCACACGCCAGAACGCCAAACGCCAGCGCACCTGGTTCAACCGTTATAAAAACGCCCTGCGGCTGGATTTACACTCCGAAAAAGAATTTTCTGCGGAAGATTTGTCCCAACACATTATTGAAAAATATACCTCTTATGTCTGAAACCGTTATCCTGGTCGGCGCTGCGCTGAAAACGCAAACGCCGGACCCGCAATCTTTGGAAGAACTCAAACGTCTGGCCGAAACCGCCGGCGCACAGGCTGTTGCCGTTTATTCCGTACGCCTGGAAGCATATAACCCGGCCACTTTGATTGGCTCAGGCAAACTGCGTGAAATCGCCGCCGCCTGCGAGGCGTACAGCGCCGACGCGGTGATTTTTGACGATGAAATTACCCCCGCCCAGCAAAAAAATTTAGAAGAAATCCTGCCCGCCAAAGTGCTGGACCGCACGCGGCTGATTTTAGACATATTCGCCCAGCGCGCACGCACGCAGGAAGGCAAGTTGCAAGTGGAGCTGGCACAGCTGAATTACCTGCTGCCGCGTTTAAGCGGCCGCGGCGCGGCCATGATGCAGCAAAAAGGAGGCATCGGCATGCGCGGCCCCGGCGAACGCAAACTGGAATATGACCGCCGCCGGCTGCGCGCACGCATTACCCGACTGGAAAAAGAAATTGACCTAGTCAAACGCGAACGCGCCCTACGCCGCCGGCGCCGCTCCAGCGTGCCCCTGCCGCAAATTGCGTTAATCGGCTACACCAACGCCGGCAAAAGCACGCTTCTAAACGCATTGGCCAATACCTGTGCCGTATATGCCGACGACAAACTCTTCGCCACATTAGACCCCACCACACGCCGCGTACCCATGCGCGGCGGAGGGCAAATGCTGTTTACCGATACGGTGGGATTTATTCAAAAACTGCCGCACGCCCTGGTATCTGCCTTCCGCGCTACGCTGGAAGAAACCGCTTTTGCCGACGTGCTTTTGCACGTACATGACGCTTCCTCCCCCCTGCGGGAAAACCAAAGCCGCACCGTACGCCAGATTTTAACGGATTTGCACGTCCCAGCGCTGCCCGTCATAGACATCATGAACAAAACGGACCTGCTCAGCGCACCGCGCCTGCGCGCACTGAAGGAGCAATACCCCCACGCCGTATTTATCAGCGCTCAAAACAAACAGGGCCTGCCGCAACTGATGGCGGCCGTGGAAAAAGCGTTACAAAGCAAATGGAAAATATATACGTTGTTTTTGCGTGCGGAACAGGCGGGCCTGCTGGGACAGATTTATACGAGCTGCCTGGTACTGCACCGCACCGCCCTGCCGGCCGGCGGATTGCAGCTGCGCGTCATGGCCACGGAAGGCAACTACAGCCATTTAACGGCACAGCTTACAAAGGCATAGAAAAAGGCTTCCCGGACAACGGATCCGCCGCGGAAGACTGTTCCGTCACGGCCGCCTGCTGGGAAGTGATGGAGCGGAAAACCGGCCCTTTTTTGTCATGAAACAAATGCACCGTGGAACGGATAAAACGAACATTTCTGGAGTCAAAAGGCGCAAAATAAAACTTATCCAGACTATAAGGGACGCTGGCCACCACTTCGCCTTCCTCATTATAGGCGTCCAATTCCGTTATCCCCACCAGGCCGGACACTACGCCCACGGCATCCCCGCCGGGAAAAATCACCCCCGATCCGCTCATTCCCTGTTCCACCCCGAAATTGGAACCGGTATACAGGCGCAAATCCGCAAAATAATAAAAATCATCTTTTTGGCTTTGGCGGAAAAATATGCCTTCTCCGTTCAAAACGGGTACGGCCAGCGGCTGGCGCAAATGACGGTTGGCCATGCCGGACACCGTGCGCAAAACCACTTTGGGAGAGGTCAAAGCGTCCCACTGCAGTTTCTGCTCCATGAGGGAAGGCTCCTGCAGACGCTGCATAAACGTTTTATAATCCAGCCGTTCGCCTGCTCTAAAATCCGCAAAATAATATTCGTCAAGCGAAGGAGCAAAACGCACCAGGGCCATATCCCGGTGTATATTTTTCTTGTTGCCGGAGAGGTAATCCGGATGCACGAACACCTTCCTTCCTGCTCTGTCTGTAGTATGCCTGACAACTGCGGAAGCGGCCAGCTCTCCCTGCAAAAGTTCCACGGAGATATCGCAGCCTTTGTCACATAAAGGGGCCACGCAGTGCGCCGCCGTCAAATACCAATACGGGGCAATGCGCAGGGCCTGGCATTTGGCGTTTTCTTTGGAATTCTGGATAAATATAATGCTTTGATTTAAAAAATCCTCGGCAAAAAAGACGGATTCCTCCTGCGCCGGCAACGCCGCCGCCCCTAACAAAAAGACCATACTCACAAACAAATTCTTTCTCATTGTTCGGCTCCCGCGCGGAAAACCGCGTTTTTTTAAAGTATATATAAAATTGCCCGTTCTTGCCACCCGAAACCCATTTACCCCGTTGCGCCGCGAACTAAACTTTATATAATAAATATATGATTATGAAAGTACTCTTGTTGGTTTTATTCAGTTATTTGCTCGGGGCCGTTCCCACCGGCTACCTGATTGCCCGCAAAGTGATGGGCATAGACATCCGGGAGCACGGCTCGGGCAATCCGGGTGCGGCCAATGTGTACCGTACGGTGGGCAAATGGGCGGGCATCACGACCTTTTTGGTGGACGGGCTGAAAGGATTCATCCCCACCTGCCTGGCGCTGTACACTTTTCCCGGCAGCTATTGGCCGGCCATTCTGTGCGGTACAATCGCTATTTTGGGCCATATGTGGACCATTTACCTCAAATTCCGCGGAGGCAAGGGCGTGGCCACCTCCGCCGGCGTATTTGCCGCGCTGCTGCCCATACCGACCGGGTTGGCGTTTGCGGCTTTTGTCGTATGCGTGGCCCTGTGGGGGCGCATTTCCATCGGCTCCATCGTGGCCTGCGTGGTCTTGCCCATAGCCAGTTTTTGCATTGGATCCCATCCGCTGGCCGTAGACATTATGGCTTTGGCCATTGCTCTTTTGGTCATTTATAAACATATTCCCAATATTAAGCGCCTGCTGGCCAAAAAAGAACTGGCTTTTGAAGACGGCGCCAAAAAAAGACAACATGAAAATAAATAACATTACCGTTTTCGGCGCGGGTATTTGGGGCAGCGTCATTGCACAGCATTTGGCCAAACGAGGCTATAACGTACGCCTGTGGGAGTATAATGAACAGCTGTTGCACGCGCTGCAAACCATGGGCCGCCATCCCAATATTCCCAATTTTAAAATCCATGACAACATCAAGCTGACCGGAGTGGTAAAAGAAGCCGTACAAGGGACGGATATGCTGGTGTTTGTCATTTCCTCCAAAGCGATACGTTCCTTCTGCCGCGAACAGTTAAAACCGCTTTTAAACGGCCAAGTGCTGCCCGTGGTCAGCGCTTCCAAAGGCATAGAGGACAAAACCTTTAAAACCATTTGCGAAATCATTGAAGAAGAACTTCCGCAGCTTAAAGACAAGGCGCTGGCCTTCAGCGGGCCGAGCTTTGCACTGGAAGTGGCGCAGGACGTGCCGACCAAAATCATGCTGGCCGGCAAAGACCCCGCTTTGGTGGACGAAATACGCCCTGTTTTTGACGGAGACCCGATTATCGTAGTGCCCGCTTCGGACCGGCGCGGCGTGGAATACGGAGGCGCCATCAAAAACGTGCTGGCCATCGGCGCGGGGGTCATTGACGGCATAGGCGACGGGGCCAACTCCAAGGCCGCCCTCATTACCCAAGCTTTGCAGGAAATGGACTCAGTGCTGGTCAGCCAGGGAGGCCTGCCGAACACGGTGTACAGCCTGGCGGGTTTTGGCGACGCCATATTGACCTGTATGTCCGCCATCTCGCGCAACCGCCGCCTGGGTGAAAAACTGGGTTCCGGCTTGAGTCTGGAAGAAGCCAAAAAAGAAGTGGGCACCATTGCCGAAGGCGTGAACTCCGTACAAAGCGTTTATGACATTGCGCGCAAAAACAATTTAAACACGCCGATTATTGACGCCATTTGGCAAATCGTATGCCGGGGCAAAAAGCCGCATGTGCTGCTGCAAGCCATGGGCTTTGTCAACCGCGGCAACAAATAATTTTCTGGCATACTTAAGGACAAAAAATGAACAAAGACGACGTCATCCGCCACCTCAGCCGGCATGTGCTGGACAAAAAACAGGCCAAAATTTCCGTGGACAAAGTGTTTGAAATCATCAAACACGGCTTAGAACGTGACGGGAAAGTGGTCATCAGCAATTTTGGTTCATTCCATTTAAAAACCGCCCTGCCCGTTACGCGCCGCAACCCAAAAACCGGCGAAAAGGTGCAGGTGCCCGCCAAAAAGAAAGTGCGTTTTAAACCTTCGGGCAATTTGCTGAAATAAAAGTGTTAAAATAAAAAACCCCGCATTTCTTATGCGGGGTTTTTGCAAAAACAAATTCCATTATCTGCCGAAAACTATAACACCTGCTCCAATTCCACCTCCGCGTCCGAACGATCCACCGCGGCCACGGCATGGGTATTGAGTTTTTTGTCCAGATCAAACAGACTAACGGCATACGTCACGCGCACTTTACCGTCTTTCAGTTCCGCCGTCCGGATTTCAAACGCATTGTCTGGAAACTGACTGCCGGACTCCAAAACTATCAGCATCTGTTTAGAAAAGTTTACCTCCGGATAGTTGCCCCGCGCACGGGTCTTAAACTCCTTATATTCCTGCGGAGTTTTTATAAGCGAAACCTTAACCGGCAGTTCAAGCAACGTCTTGCGGCTTTCCTGTTCCGGCAATGATTCAATATCCTGCCCGGGCAGCAGGGCCGTCTCCGTGCCGGTCAAATCCAACGGCAATGCGGGGGCGGGTGCCCCCTCTTGCTGCTGGGGCGGCACGGGTGGGGCGAAACCGACTATATCCGCACGGTCAGTCAAGACTATTTGGCTGGGCAAATCCGCCCCGCGGGGATGCCGGGGCTCCTTTTGTTCTGAAGAGGGAAGCGTCTGCAAATCTAACCCATACGAGGCCACCGCTTCGGCCGCGGCCAATTCCTCCGCAGGAACATTGTCAAAAATCCCTACCGACTCCCCGTCCTCATTATAAAGCGCCGCCACTTCTCCGCCGCCCATACCCCATTGCGCCAGGGAAGTAAAAAACCACCCCCCCGCACAAAAAACGACTAAAACGGTTAGCAATACCGCAATGATTTTTAATTTACTTTTTGCCATATCCTTCCTTTTCATCATATGAGGCCCTAATCACCGAGCGCAGTCCGCCGCGTGGCGTAAATACACCGGTTACAACGGCGCGTTTGGGCCGGCAGGCCTTTACCACGTCGTCAAGGATTTTGTTGGCAATATTCTCCATAAAAATGCCCATGTCTCGGTATTCCAACAAATAATATTTCAGGCTTTTAAGTTCCAGACATAATTCGTTGGGCACGTATTCAATGGTAATGACCCCGAAATCCGGCAGCCCCGTTTTGGGACAAACGGAAGTAAATTCCGGCAATTCAATCTTGATATCATAATCGCGTTTATACTGGTTGGGCCAGCATTGAATCTGCGGCAAAACGGCATCGGCATTTTTTCGTGCATGATCGGAAGTGTATCCGAAATCAATATCCTGTGTTTTCATTTTACGTTTAACAACCTCATAGAATTAAAAAAAACAATCAATATTCCGCCCAACAAACCGACAGGCAGGAAATACCACCCTTCCAAAGAAACAGGGGGAGTAAAAAACATCCAGCCCAGCAAAGCCATATTGCACAACACGCTGAGCAACACATTGCCGCGCACTCGGGCCGCCAGCTGGCGCCGGATGGAAAAAAGTTCCGTAATGCTGCTTAAATCGGAACGGTTTACAATAATATCCACCCAGTTATTATACACGTTTTTCCCGGAGGAAAACACCACCCCGGCGTCCGCGCGCAGCAGGGCGGTAATATCGTTGAACCCGTCCCCAATCATAACGGTTTTTCTGCCCAAAGCGTGAAAGTTGCCGACAATTTCCGCCTTCGTCTGAGGCAAAACTCCAAAATTGACCTGCTCTATGCCGGCTTCTTTGGCAATGGCACAGACGGAAGCCTCATTGTCCCCTGACATCAGTATCACGTCTTTTCCCATCTTTTTTAAATTTTCCACCATTTCCGCCGCGCCGGGCCGCAGTTTGTCATCCAACAGCACATATCCCAAATATTGCCCGTTTTTGGCTGCGCAAATAACGGCCGCCTCTCCGAAAGACTGCGCGGGCACATCCACGCCTTGTTCCTTCAGCCATTCGGGACGTCCGGCCAAAAGCGTGTTTTTGCCGGAAACGGCTTTCACCCCCAACCCGGGCAACATGTCAAAACAAAGCAGTTTGCGCACGGCCACTTTATGCTCTTCGGCATAAATATTGACGGCGGAGGCAAAGGGACCGTCCACCAATTGTTCGGCCGTGGCCAAACATTCCAACAAAGCACGGCGGTTTTTGGCATCGGACGGATGCACCGAAGCTATGCGTAATTCCCCGTAGGTCAGCGTACCGGTTTTATCAAAAAATACGGCATCGGCTTGGGCCAGCGCGTCCAGCGCCTCCAATTCTTGCAGTTTAATTTTACGCCGCCGCGCCCCCAGACGGACGAACCAAGAAGGGAACACCGCACTAAAGAAAAAAGACAACGGACAGCCCAGTCCCAAAACCGTCAAAAAAACACCCACCGTATGCAAAGGACGGCGATAATCCCCCTGCCAATAAAAGTATATATACCCCGCCACCCCCAATACGGCGGCCGTCAGCAGCAGCCACAGCGCATACCCGTCCAGCGGGTTTTGGCGCAGGCCGCGGCGGCGTTCACTGGTTTTAATAGCCTCTATGATACCGGCAATTACGCTGCGGTTTAAGGTTTTGCTCACCCTTACCATTATTTCCGCCCGCTTGTTAAGCGTACCGGCATAAACGCGGCTTCCGGTTACCTTGGAAGTAGGCAACATATTCCCCGTAATCAGCGATTCATCCACGGCCGTATTTCCTTTGGCGATTTCTCCTTCGCACGGGATGCGTTCCCCGGCTTTGACGCGAATGATATCCCCTTCTTTCAACTCGCGCGCAAACACCATCATTTCCCGCTGTCCCTGCATCAAACGGCCGGATTTGGGCAAGAAATCATCCAATTTTTTAATAAACACTTTGGTCCGTTCCCTGCTGCGAGCATCCCGGGAACAAATCCACAAATAGCACGACACCACCCCGGACAGGGCAATATGCAGCGGAGCCGCCCCCTCCGCCAAAGGACTTAGGAAAAACGTCTTGGACAAAACGCAGCAAAATCCCGCCAAAACAGCCACGCAGGACAAAACGGAAAGCGTGATGCGAAAGCGCTCCATGTCGCGCCAGGCGTTTTTGAACATCACGTCGGCGCAAAACAACAGGTTCAGCAGCACTAACACAAACAAGCCGGAAGGAGAGGCCGCCAAAGCCACGCAATACACTAATATCACAAAAAAACAAACGGAAAGAAAAAACCTGCGGGAGTAGGCTTTTACCGGAACGGACAGCGCCGCGGCTGAAGCGGCAGCAGACAAAGAGGATGAAGGCATAAATCAATATTGGTTGTTCAAATCATAAAAACGGCCCGCCACTACGCGCTTGCGTCCTTCTTCCGTAGTCATCATGCGGATTTTGCCTTGATAACGCAAGGCCCGCTGAGGGTCTAAACGGCGTGCGGCCAGGTAATGCTGGGTCGCTTCCACCGGAGATTCCAACGCCAGCATATCCCCCATCATTTCATAGGCGGGAGCATAATTGGGCGCCAGCAGCTTGGCTCGTTCGGCATATGCCAGGGCTTGATCCGTATCCCCTTTATTAAACAGCAGTTCCGCCGCATAAAAATAGGGCATGGCATAATCGGGCTTTAAAGCAATAGCCTGCTGGAAATCATCCATGGCGTTTTGGTAGGCGTTTAGTTTCATCAAGGCCCGCCCGCGCTCCAAATAGGCACGCGGATTGTCCGGATTGATGGCCATCATTTCCGTATAATCAGCCGCGGCCCCCTCGTAAGCCCCGGAGGAAAACTGGGCCAGCCCCCGGTTCAAGTACAACAACTCCGAAGAAGGATTCAGCCGTTCCGCGGCCGTAAAATCCACCAACGCCTGGCTTAACTTGCCCATGCGGCTGTATGCCACCGCCCGGTTAAGCAGGGCCATAAAATAATTGGGCCGCATTACCAGAGCCTGGTTAAGCGTCAAAACAGCATCTTCATACCGCCCCATATCCACATACAGCGCGCCCAAATTATTAAACAATTCAGGCCGGCGGTAATTCAACTCTACGGCTTTGGCATAATCCCGCGCAGCCAGCTGGCGGTTCTTTTGCCGCGCCTGCGCATCCTGCGCCGGCAACTGTTCATAAGCCAGCGCACGGCCGGCATAAGCGGCATAATTTTCAGGGTTATTTTTAATAATGGTAGAATAGTAGCGTACGGCTTTGTCAAACTGTCCTTTATCGGCGGCCATCTGGGCTTTGCGGAACAAAGAGGTTTCCCCTCCGCCGCAGGCAGTCAACAAACAAGCAGACAAAACCATCAGGCAAATTTTTCTCATTTTTCCTCCCGTAACGGCGTCTTGCGCGGAAATAAAAGCGCCAACGCAAGCATGACGCCGCCCACCGTGATAAAACTGTCGGCCGCGTTAAATACGGGCCATACCCGCAAGTCTATAAAGTCCACGACAAACCCTAACGCTATTCTATCATAAAGATTGCCCAATGCGCCGCCTAAAATCAGCACCAGCCCCCATTTGACCAGCGGGCCGTATGCGCAGAGTTCTTTCCAGCATTTTATCAGATAGCCGATAATCAGCAGGGTAACCAAAACAAGTACCAGGTTCCCTCCCTGCATAATGCCAAACGCCGCGCCGGTATTTTGCACATAGCGCAAATGCAAAAACGGCGCGACAATAATGTCCGTATCCGTCAGATAGGCCAGCGTCAAACATTTGGTCAGGCGGTCTATAAACAAAAGCACGGCCACCGTCCAAATTTCGGCCTTATAGGTGCGGGCCCACTCACGCAGACGGAAAAACCAATTAGGCAACGGTCTGCTCCTCGGGCACGGTCAGTCCCTCCCGCTCCAGCACGGCGGCGCAGCGGTCGCACAGGTCGGCATGTTTGCGCCCTTCCCGGCCCACTTCTTCTTTCCATTGCCAGCAGCGGGCGCATTTTTGCCCTTGGGCATGTTCCACCGCCACTTCCAGCGGCAGGGTTCCGTCCTGTACGTCCACGGAGGACACGATGAAAATTTCCGGCCACAAATCGGCGTTTTCCGTCAGGAATTTTTTTGTTTCCGCGTCATTGGTTTTTAAAATGACTTTGGCTTCCAGCGCAGAGCCGATAACACCTTTCTGGCGCGTTTCTTCCAGCGCTTTTTGCACGTCCTCACGGATTTGGCGGATGCGCGTCCATTTTTCTTCCAGCGCCGCTTCGGCGGTTAAAGAAGCGTGCTGCGGCATATCGGAAAGGAACACGCTCCGCGCCAGGCCCTTTCCGGCGGGAATTTTTAAGAGTTCCTGCCAGGCTTCCTCGCAGGTAAAGCACAGTACGGGGGCCAGCAGCTGCAGCAATGTGCGCACGATTTCGGCCAGCGCGGTCTGCGCACTGCGGCGCGCCGGGGAAGAAGCCCCCAACGTGTACAGACGGTCTTTGGACGCGTCCAGCAGGAAGGAAGACAAATCTAAAATACAGTAGTCCGTAATGGCGCGTACGGCGCGGCGGAAATTAAATTCTTCGTATCCGGAGCGCACTTCGACAATCAGCTTGTCCAGACGGCCCAGCATATAACGGTCCATTTCCGCCAGTTCGGCGGCGGGCACGGCGTGTTTTTCGGGCTCAAAGTCCGACAAATTGCCCAGCGCATAACGCACCGTATTGCGCAGTTTGCGGTAAGTGTCAATCGGTCCGCCCAAAATTTCATCAGAGATGCGCACGTCGCCCTGATAATCCGAAAAAGCCACCCATAGGCGCAGAATGTCCGCGCCGTATTTGTTGATGACGTCCTGCGGGTCTACGCTGTTGCCCAGGGATTTGTGCATGGGACGGCCCTGTTGGTCCAGTACCATGCCGTGCGTCAAAATAGTTTTAAACGGGGCCGTGCCTTCCAGCGTGTAAGAAGGAATGTAAGAGCTTTGGAACCAGCCGCGGTGCTGGTCGGACCCTTCGGAATACACGTCGGCGGGGAAGTCCAGCCCGCGGTCTTTCAGCACTGCCGCCCAGGACACGCCGCTGTCCAGCCACACGTCCAAAATATCGGTTTCTTTTCTGAACTCCGTGCACCCACAGGAGCAGTGATAGCCCTGAGGCATAAGTTTTTCCACGGGGTCGGTAAACCAGAAATCGGACCCTTCTTTCATGGCGCGCGCTTTGACAAACTCAAAAAGATGGTGGTCAATTTGCGCTTTGCCGCATTTTTTGCAGTACAGAATGGTAACGGGGGTGCCCCAGAAACGCTGACGGGACAGACACCAGTCCGGCCGCAGGCCGATCATGGAGCGCATGCGCTCGCGCCCGGCGGCGGGATAAAAACGGACATGGTCCAAATTGTCCATCAGTTTTTGGCGCAGGCCGTCTTTGTCTATGCTCATAAACCACTGTTCCGTGGCGCGGAAAATAATCGGGCTGTGGCAGCGCCAGCAGTGCGGATAGCTGTGCACGATTTCCCGCTCTTTAATCAATGCACCCAGCTCGTCCAATTTCTTTACCATCAGCGGGTTGGCGTCAAAGACGTTCATGCCTTCAAAAATGCCCGCGTCTTTGGTATAGCAGCCTTTTTCGTCCACGGGGCAAAAGGTTTCCAGGCCCCACTGTTTACCGGCGTGAAAGTCGTCCTCGCCGTGGCCCGGAGCGATGTGCACGATACCCACCCCCGCGTCCATGGTGACAAAGTCCGTCCAAATAACGGGGTTTTCTTTTTGCGTCAGCGGGTGGAAATATTTCTGTCCAACCAGCTTTTCGCCCAAAACGGTATGTACTTTATGGGCTTTTAGGCCGGTGTTTTTCAAAAATTCTTCGGCCAGCTTGTCCGCCACCACATAATATTCCTGGGTGCGGTCGTCCTGCAGGACGGCGTAGTTTTCTTCTTTATTGACGGCGGCCGCCCGGTTGGCAGGGATGGTCCACGGCGTGGTGGTCCACACGCCAAAAGATACCGGTTTGGAAAAATCCAAATTTCCGAACACTTCTTGGGTCGGGTTTACCACTTTAAAGCGCAGGTAAATGGATGGGGAAGAAGCGTCTTTGTATTCCGTTTCCGCGTCGGCCAGGGCCGTTTCACAATGCGGACACCAGGTAATGGTTTTTTGGCCTTTATAGACGTAGCCTTTTTCTATCAAATCCAAAAATACGCCGATGGTGATGCCTTCGTAACGCGGAGACATGGTCAGGTACGGGTCGTCCCACTCGCCCTGCACGCCCAGGCGCTTAAAACCCTGCCGCTGCAAATCAATGTATTTGGCGGCAAAGGCGCGCGCTTTTTTGCGGAAGGCGGGCACGTCGGTAACGTGCTTTTTGTCTATTTTCAGTTCTTTCATCAGGGCCTGTTCAATGGGCAGGCCATGGCAGTCCCACCCCGGCACATACGGCGTATAAAAGCCCATGAGCGCGCGGCTTTTTAAAATAATATCCTTAATGGTTTTGTCCAACGCGTGGCCGATGTGAATGGCGCCGTTGGCGTACGGCGGCCCGTCGTGCAAGACAAAGTGTTTGCCCGCTTCGTTCTTTTTCAGCATCGCTTCATAGAGGTTGATTTGTTTCCAGAAATCCAGAATTTTGGGTTCTTTCTGCGCCAGACCCGCGCGCATAGGGAAATCCGTTTTGGGCAGCAAAACGGTGGAAGAATATTTGTTTTTAGCCATGTTCCACTCTCTTATATTAAGGATATATTCTATTATACGAAAATATAAAGAACGTATAAACAAACATCCCCCCGAAAGCGGAGGGATGCCAAACTATTTTCCCCAGCGGGCGTTTTATTAAGGCAGGCTGTAATAATAACAAGTAGAGCCATCCGAGCGGCAATCTTCTTCCCGGACGAATTTTCCTCCCAAAGATTGGCAAACGCGGTTGGCCAAATCCGTGCGGCTTCCGTCATCATGATAACTATATGCCGCGCATTCCGGCGTCCTAGAACGGTCAAAATACCCATAATAAGCTACGACGTCGCCGCTGCCGCCTTTTATAGGCTGGGCCATATACACACGTCCGTAATAATTCAGACGAATATAACTGCGATCTTTAAAACGCACGGCTTCTTTGCCGTTTGCATCCTGCTCAACCTTACCGTCGGAAGGCAGAGAAATATCCAGAGAATCAAAATGATCCGCATAGACTCCGTTAGCCATGAAATAACGTTGTTGCGCTTCATACACAGCTTTGACCAGTATGATATTTTGCGTATAACTCGCCTTGGCTACCGCCACCTGATACTGCGGCATGGCTATAGCGGCCAGTATGCCGATAATTAAAACAACGACTAACAGCTCTATTAAGGTAAATGCGGCGTTTTTCTCACTTTTCATGCGAAAAGTGTATCAAAAAAAAAAAACGGGTCAAGGCTTGGCAATTAAACGGTCCGACATCCCAACAAAAAAACAAAAACGACATCACAGCCTTATTTATTCAGCCAGACTGAATTTATTTCGGCATTTCCCCCTCTCGCTTTCGTAAAGGCGAAAGCTCCAAAACAAATTCTGGATGGCTTTATTTATGGTCATAAAATTAATCAAAATCATCCCCGGGCCTCTTGGTCGGAGGTCCTCCACTGGAATGCTGTTTATAACAAGTACTTTGTCTTCGGAAGATTCCCAATTACGGCCTTGGGAATACCCCTAATGACCTCTTTAAAATGACCCTAATGCCCCATTTTAATAGGTCATGCTGAACTTGTTTCAGCATCCACACCGCTTTTATATGCGACATATGCCAAAAACCCCGGCATGGCCGGGGCCCTTATAACCAACAAAAAAGCACTTCATAATTCCCGGGCTCCGACGGATTCCAACCATGCGGCCAATTCTGCATGGCGGCAGGCCCGAGCCAAATACAAAGCAGACAGGCCAAGTTTATTCTTTGCGTTGATGTCCGCCCCGGCGGCTAATAACGCCTTGGCCGCCTCCAGCCTATTGGTTTTGCAGGCATGGATAAACACTGTATCCCCATTTTGGGTTGCGGCATTGAGATCCAGGCTGGGCTGCGCCAGCAGCAAACGTAAAGCTTCCATATGATTAAAATCTACCGCCACCTTCAACGCGGTAGATCCGTTATGAGTTTTATGGTTGATGTCCGCCCCGGCTTTCAGTAGCTCTTTTATAATCTCTATTTCGTTCCGCTTCACGGCTTTGATGAGAGGGGTTTCGTTAAACAGTTCCTGGTTTAGCTCTGCCTTTGCATCAATATGCGCGCGCACCATATCCAACTTCCCCATGCCGCAGGCATCAATTAACGGCATTAGCGGAAATGTGGGTTTGGTTTGGCCAGCCTGCGGCAGACGTTCTATGTCTTTGGCATCAAGCTTGCTCAAATGCTCCTTGCGCAAAGTTTCCGGATTCAAAGGAAGCAGCGTCACCAGCTTTCCGTTTACCACCACCTGGCCCACCCGTTTCCCGTTTTTAAGTGTTACTTCCATTATGGGAGTATCTTGTGGTAAAGAACGCAAAATGGAGGTCTGCAAATCACTCACCGCGCGCAAGACCGTTTCATTATCCGGCTCCAGTTCAAGCGCTTTTTGGAAATCTTCCAGCGCGCCGG
>CALUXH010000086.1 GCA_944324695.1 uncultured Elusimicrobiales bacterium
GATTACCTGCCCCAGCCTTACCGCGCCGTGCAGTGGCTGACGGACCAGCTGGGCAAAGAAGGCTACTGGATTAACACCAGCGCCAATGCGGCGGTGTTCGGCGCACTGAACGCTTATTACAAGCTCAAAGAATCCGTGGAGCCGGACTTTACCGCCTCCGTGTCTTTGGACGGCAAAAATGTGCTGACACAGTCCTTTAAAGGCCGTACGCTGCAAACCGTGCGCGGCGTATGGCCGTTTGCGCAGGTGTATCGGCATGCCAACCAGGCGCGCGTGCGTTTTGTCAAAGCCGGCGCGGGTACGCTGTACTATACGCTGTGGCAGACTTACGCCCCCATGGCCTACACGGACAGCGTCAACGCGGGTTTTGAAGTGTCCCGCTCCGTAACGGATTTGCAGGGTAAGGCCGTTACGGAATTTAAAGCGGGCCAGCGTTATAAAGTGACTTTGAAAACCCGCAGCACGGCTTCGCGCAGTTTCGTGGTGCTGGAAGATTTCATTCCGGCGGGTTTTGAAATCGTCAACACTTCCCTGGCCACCGAAAGCCGGGAGCAGGCCGCTTCTTTAAACAATACGGACTGGGGCGGCTTTGAGCGGGACGAAAAATATGATGACCGAATCGTCGTTTTCGCCGATTACCTGACCGAAGGCGAGCACGAATATTCCTACCTGGTGCAGGCTTCCGTGGCGGGCGATTTCTCTTACCCCAGTCTCTGGGCCAGCCAGATGTATGACCCGGCGGTGTTCGGGCGCAGCGCCACTTCGCGCATGGTGATTAAACCGTAATGAAACGCGCGGCGTGTGTGCTGTTGGCGCTGTTTTGTATGCTTCCCCGTCCTTTGGGCGGGGAAGCGCTTTCCGCGCCCGGAGCACCTTCCGCCGCCGCTTCCGTGCAGCTGTTTGACCGTGCGGGCCGCCCCCTGCGCTCTTTTCTTTCCGAGCGGGAAACCTACAGCGAGCCCGTTTCTCTGTCCGATATTTCCCCGTGGCTGGTGCTGGCCGCCGTGGCGGCCGAAGACCGGCGTTTTTATACGCACGCGGGTGTGGACTGGCGCGCCGTCCTGCGCGCGGCGTGGCAAAATTTGCGCGGCGGGGGGGTGGTGTCCGGCGCGTCCACCATTACGCAGCAGCTGGCGCGCGCCATTCATCCGTATCCCAAAACCCTGTGGGGCAAATTACGGGAGGCCCGGGACGCTTTAAAACTGGAACGGGAAAAAAGCAAAGAGGAAATTTTGCAGGACTATTTTAATGCGCTGGAATTTGGCAATATGACCCAGGGCGTGCAGGCCGCGGCCAAATTTTACTTCGGCGTGCCGGCTTCGGCGCTGTCTTTGGCGCAGAGCGCATTGTTAGCCGGGCTGATACAGTCCCCCACGCGTTTAAACCCGCTTAAAAACCCCAAGGGCGCACTTTTGCGCCGCGGGCGGGTGTTGGGAGCTATGCTCAAAAACGGCTTCATTACGGCCGAACAATATGATTTGGCGATGAAAGAGCCTTTGGGCCTTTTACGCGGGGAGCGGCCCTTTTCCGCGCCGCATTTTGCGCGGCGCGTCTATGAAATGGCGCCGGAGGCGGCGCGCGTGTACACCACCTTGGACAAAGATTTGCAGCTGTATGCCGAACGCGCCGTGCAGAACCATTTGTCTAAACTCAAAGACAACAACGTTACCAACGCCGCCGTTATTGTGCTGGACAATGCCACGGGCGGGGTGCTGGCCTATGTGGGGTCGGCCGATTTTTATGATGAGGCGCACAGCGGGCAGGTGGACGGCGCGGCGGCTTTGCGCCAGCCCGGGTCCTCTTTAAAACCGTTTGTCTATGCGTTGGCTTTGCAAAACGGCCTGACCGCCGCCAGCGTTTTGCAGGATGAAGATACGTTTTTTGAAGGAGGTTTCCGCCCGCGCAATTATGACGAAAGCTTCCACGGAGGGGTGTCCGTGCGCCGCGCGCTGGCCTGTTCTTACAATGTGCCCGCCGTCAAAGCGGCCGAACCGCTGGGGGCGGCGCGCCTGCTGAATTTGCTGCACGATTTGGATTTCCGCTCGTTGGACAAATCGGCCGATTTTTACGGGCTCGGCCTGGCTTTGGGCGGGGGGGAAGTGACGCTTTTGGAGCTGGCCAACGCCTACGCCGCGCTGGCGCGCGGCGGAGAGGTGCGCCCCGCGGTGTTTGCTTCGCAGCCGCGCCTGGCCACCCGCACCAAACATAAACAGGCTTTGCCTGCGGACATAAGTTACGTCATTACGGATATTTTGTCCGACAATGCCGCGCGCGCCGACGCATTTGGCCTTAATTCCCCTTTAAATATGTCTTTTCCCGCGGCGGCCAAAACGGGCACCAGCAAAGACTACCGCGACAATTTTGCCGTGGGATATACCCCGCGCTTGACCGTGGCCGTCTGGGCGGGTAATTTTGACGCTTCGTCCATGCAAAAAGTGTCCGGCATATCCGGCGCGGCGCCCATTATGCACGATGTGCTTTTATACGCTTATGACAAATACCCATCCGGCGATTTTAAGCGGCCCGCGGGGATAAACGCCGCTTTGGTGTGTGAGGAGAGCGGCCTTTTGGCGGGGCCGGACTGCCTGCACACGCGCGAAGAGCTTTTTATTTCGGGCACCATGCCGACGGAAATGTGCGACGGGAGACATGAAGCGGCGGCCGCCGTGCCGGAAATTATTTTTCCGGTGCGCGGCGATGTGTTTAAATACGACCCCTCTTTACCCGCTGAGGGCCAACAGTTGCATTTTAAGACTTCCGGCGTACAGGGGGCCTGTGTATGGACGCTGAACGGGGAACGGCTGGAAGGGGACAGAGCGGATATCTGGTGGCCGCTTGAAAAAGGAAAGTTTGAACTGCAAGCCATATGCGGCGGCGGGACTGCGCGAACGCATTTTCAGGTGTTGTAAAGCGTTTTGTTTTTTGTTGTTTGTGGGTGGAAAAATGGGTCAGGCTTGACCCGTTTTTTTTTTTTTGATACCCTATACGTGAAAAAAATAAAAATCCGTTAGGTCGTATATTTGATTGCTTAAATGCTGTTATAGGAGCAAAAAATGAAAAAAGGTTTTACGCTGATAGAATTGTTGGTTGTCGTTTTGATTATTGGTATATTGGCGGCTGTTGCTTTGCCTCAATATGAAAAAGCGGTGGCGCGCAGCCGTGCGGCGGAAGCGGTGTTGATCTCGACGGCCATCGCGCAGGCTTTGGACAGATATCAGATGGCTAACGGCACTTTTACGACGGAATTGGAAAATTTGGATATTACGGTGCCGGAGTCGGATAATTATCTTTATCAGATAATGGAAACCAGCCCCGGAAAAAATACCCGCGTATTTGCCACCGCCCAAAAGGAGGGGCTTGCCTCATTTGAGTATGCCATGACGGGCAGCCGCCGCCGCTGGTGTTTTGCGCAAGTGGATGACCCGCCCGCCAATAATGCTTGCCGCACATACGGCCCCTTTGATCATGTATACGACGGAATTACAAATTATTATAAAATAAATTAGTATTTTCCCTGATAATAAAACCCCGCCCGAAGGTAGGGTTTTTTGACGTCCTGATTCAGTTTACCTTGACTCATTTTTTTTTTTGATACCCTATACTTGGAAAAAATAAAAATCCGTTAGGCCGTATATTTGGCTGTTTAACGCAGTTATAGGGGCAAAAAATGAAACGAGGATTTACGCTGATAGAATTGTTGGTAGTAGTTTTAATTATCGGCATATTGGCGGCCGTGGCGGTGCCGCAGTACGCTCTTGCTGTTGAAAGAAGCAGGGCGGCAGAAGCGTTTACTAATTTACGTGCTTTGTCCATGGCAGTGCAAAGCTGGGGCTTGGCAAATGGGAATAATTTTGCCGCATTATTGGCTCAAAGTGATCCCATGGCCAGCTTGGATATAACATTGCCTCTGGAGGCGTATAGGACGAAAGGACGAAAAGGGAAAAATTTTATTTATTTTTTGGAGAAAGCTTCGGACGGAGATATTATGGCAAGAGCTTATCGTGGCAACGCCCCCGGGGCGGGTGATATGGATATCGCTTTGCATATTATGAATAAAAAATGGGTATGTGTGGGAAGAACCAAAAGAGGAAAACAGTTATGTAAGTCTTTAGGAGGGAAATTATCATCGGGTATCAATTATACGTTGCCTCTGTAAAAAGTGAAACTAAAACTTCCTTGATTTCTAAATAATCCCCCACCACTGGGTGGGGTTTTTTAACGCTCTGTTTTGCTTTGCCTTGACTCATTTTTTTTTTTTGATATCCTGTACGTGGAAAAAATAAAAATTCGTTAGGACGTATATTTGTTTGTTTAAACGCAGTTATAGAGGTAAAAATGAAACGAGGATTTACGCTGATAGAATTGTTGGTAGTTGTCTTAATTATTGGTATTTTAGCGGCGGTAGCAGTGCCGCAATACCAAAAGGCCGTGATACGGGCCCGCATAGCGCGCGTGCTGCCAATGTTAAAATCTATTCAGGAGGCGCAAGAACGCTTTTACATGCAAAACGGCCATTATACAGACAATAAAGAAGATTTGGATATTGATTGGAACAATGCAGGGATAGAAGCGCATTCCAGCTTTGATATGAGTAAATACAAAGTCTGGTATACCGGCGCTGGCCCCGGAATTCACCGTTGTTATGAACATCCTTCCGAAGCGGATGATTCTTGCCGTCCGGAAGCGGTACACGGGAAATTTGTTTGTAACGGTTACGGTTCTGAACGCAATAAGGAGATTTGCCGCAGTTTTAGTACGGATGCAGTTTATGACTGGACGCCTCATTTCACTTATTGGTAAATACCATTTAAAAAACCCCGCCCGAAGGCGGGGTTTTTTGATGGGGATTATTTTCCTTCTTTTCTTTTTAAAGCCGCTTTAATGAGCCCGTCAAACAACGGGTGCGGGCGCAACGGACGGGAGCCGAATTCGGGGTGGAACTGACCCGCGATAAAATACGGGTGGTCTTCGCGTTCCACGATTTCCGGCAGCACGCCTTCGTGCCAGCCCGTTACCTTCAGGCCCGCTTCGCGCAGTTGTTTGACGTAGGCGGGGTTGAGTTCGTAGCGGTGGCGGTGGCGTTCCTGTATTTGGTCTTTGCCGTAAAGTTTGCGCGCCAAAGAGCCTTTTTCCAAATCCGCGCTGTAATTGCCCAGGCGCATGGTGCCGCCTTTGTAAACCACGTTTTTCTGCTGAGGGGTCAGGTCCACCACGGGGTCTTTGGTTTGCGGGTCAAATTCGGTGGAGTTGGCTCCGGCCAGCCCGCAGAGGTTGCGCGCCGCTTCAATCACCGCGCATTGCATGCCCACGCAAATGCCCAAAAACGGCACTTTGTTTTCGCGGGCGTAGCGCACGGTGTCTATTTTGCCTTCAATGCCGCGCGTGCCGAATCCGCCCGGGATTAAAATGCCGTCGGCGTCTTTTAACTTTTTAGCTACGTCGTCTTTTTCCGTGTTGACGTAGAGGATTTCCACCTTGGCGTCATTGTTCATGCCGGCGTGGCGCAGAGCCTCGCAGACGGATTTATACGCGTCCTGCAATTCGGAGTATTTGCCCGCGATGGCTATTTTGACGGTCTTGGACGGGTTTAACGCTTTTTCAAAGAATTTAAACCATTTTGCGTCTACCGCGTGTTTGGGTTTGAGGTCCAACAGTTCCAACACCTGTTCGTCCACTTGTTGTTTGTAGAAATTCAACGGCACTTCATAAATGGATTTGGCGTCTGCGCATTCAATGACCGCCTTGGCCGGCACGCTGCAGAAGAGCGAAAGTTTGTTTTTGATGCCTTCGGACAGCGGCTTCTCCGTGCGGCAGATGAGCATGCTGGGCTCTATGCCCACTTCGCGCAGTTTGTTGACCGAGTGCTGCGTGGGCTTGGTTTTCAGTTCCTGCGCCACGGCAATATAAGGGACCAACGTAACATGTACGCAGATGACGTTTTTGGGGCCTCTTTCCAGGCGCAGCTGGCGCGCCGCTTCCAAAAAGGGCAGGGATTCAATGTCCCCGACGGTGCCGCCGATTTCTATGATGGATACGTCAAAATCTTTTTCAAACGCGCAGAAGCGTTTTTTGATTTCGTTGGTAATGTGCGGAATGACCTGCACCGTCGCCCCCAAATATTCTCCGCGGCGTTCCTTGTCAATGACGGTCTGGTAAATGCTGCCGGCGGTGTTGGTGTTGGCTTTGGTCATTTCCACGTCCAAAAAGCGTTCGTAGTGGCCCAGGTCCAAGTCCGCTTCGGCTCCGTCCACGGTCACAAACACTTCGCCGTGCTGGTAGGGGCTCATGGTGCCCGGATCCACATTGATGTATGGGTCGCACTTAATCATGTTGACTTTCATGCCGTGCAGCTGCAGCAGTTTGCCGATGCTGGCACCGGAAATGCCTTTGCCCAGCGAGCTGACCACGCCGCCGGTGATGATGATGAATTTGGACATACGTTTCTCCTTGTAAAAAGAGGAACTCCCGCCGGGGGCGGGAGTCCTGCGCTTTCGCTTTAATGCGATTTAAAATATTCTTCGGCGGCGGCCAGGTCGTGGGCCGTGTCTATGGCCGGCCCGGCCGATTCGATAACTACGCACTTTAAAACCATGCCGTCTTCCAGCGCGCGCAATTGTTCCAACCGCTCCAGCTGTTCCAGCGGGCTGGGGGGGAGGCTGACAAAACGTTCCAGCGCCTTGCGCTGATAGCCGTAAATGCCGCAGTGCTGCCAATAAGGCACTTTTTTGTTTTCTTCGGTCAGTTCGCGTTTGTACGGCACGCGGGAGCGCGAAAAATATAAAGCGCGCCCCTGTTTGTTCAAAACGGCTTTGACGCAGTTAGGGTCGTTGATTTTATTTTCGTCCAGCGTCGGCGCGACGGCAGAAGCTATGTCGCAGGACGGGTCCTGCTGCAATAAACGGGCGATTTTCTGTACGGTGGAAGGGGCGATAAAAGGTTCGTCTCCCTGCACGTTAATGATAATTTGTTCCGGACGGTTTTTAGCCGCTTCGTACACGCGGTCGGTGCCGCTTTGGCAGGACTCGCTGGTCAGCACGGCTTTGGCGCCAAACTGCGCCGCGGAGTCCACCACGATTTGGTTTTCCGTGGCGATGAGCACTTCGCCCACATTTGCCTTGACGCACGCTTCCCATACGTGTTGGACTACGGGTTTTCCCGCCAAAAGTTTTAAGGCCTTGCCGGGCAGCCGGGTGGAGCCGTAACGGGCCGGAATAACGATTAAAACCTCGCTCACGCAAGCACCTCCTCTATTTCCTGCGGAGTAACGGTGGCGGTGCCGCTTTTGCCCACCACAATGCCCGCGGCATAGTTGGACAGCACCGCCGCTTCATGCAGTTTGGCTCCGCAGGCCAAAGCCAGCGTAAATACGGATATCACCGTGTCGCCCGCGCCGGTAACGTCAAACACTTCGCGCGCGGTGGCTTTGACGGTAACGGGTTTCTTCTTGCCTTTTTCAAACAGGCTCATCCCGTCTGCGCTGCGGGTAATTAAAATGGAATCAGCATTGAGCATTTTCAAAATTTTCTGCCCCAGGTGTTCTATGGCTTCTTCGCCGGCTTTTGGGGCCAGGCCGGAGCCTTCCCACGCCTCTTTGGTGTTGGGTGTCATGCAGGTAATGTTTTTGTATTTTTTGAAATTGTCAATTTTCGGGTCCACGCACACGGGAATTTTGCGCTTGCGGCAGGCGGCGATAAGGGTTTTGATGTTCTGGTCACTGAGCATGCCTTTGCCGTAGTCGGACAAAATGACGCCTTTGGCGGTTTTGACGGCCGCATTAAAATTCTTCATGCATTCGGTGGACACTTCACGCGAAATACAATGCTTGCTTTCCCGATCAAAACGCACGATTTGCTGCTGTTCGGCCATCACGCGTATTTTTTGCGTGGTGGGGCGGTCATAATCTTCGCATATTCCGGCGGTGCTGACATGCTGCTTATGCAGGAAGTTTCTTAAAATTTCCCCGCCTGCGTCCCGTCCTACGACGGATACCAGCGTAGGCTTGGCGCCCAGCGCGGCCAGGTTGACGGCCACGTTGCCCGCTCCGCCGGCCACGAAAAATTCATTTTTCACGGCCACCACCGGCACCGGGGCCTCCGGCGAAATGCGCGACACGTCGCCTTTGATAAAGTGGTCAAGCATCACGTCGCCCACCACGATCATTTCTTTTCCTTTAAAAGCGCGTAAAATTTCTTTGAGTCTTTTGGTTGTTACGGTTTGCATGAATACCTCTTTAAAAAATCATTATAAGATATTTTCCGGCTCTTGTCTTTTATACTCCAGCAGTTTGGCTGACACCGAGCCGATGAACACTGCCACCTGCATTTTAACGGGCATTTTATACTCGTCGTCAGTCAGCCAGACTTTCAGGCTTTTGCCTTTGGAAACAAAAATTCCTTCCCCGCGCAGCTGCGGCTCCACCAGGACGCAGTCAAACGTGCCGGCGTCGGTTTTTACCTTTTCTTTTTTCAGTACTTTGACGACAAGGGGGTATTGTTTTTCGCGGTTAATGATGTCAAATACGATGTCCTGCCCGGGCACGAGTTCCTGCCCGCGCACATGATACAGCGAGGTTAAAATGTCCAGTACGGTTATGTCCAGCGGGCCGGCGATGTCGCGCGGTTCTTCTTTCTTTTGTATTTTGCCTTCATAGCGGCCGTTTTCATAATCAAACGTCACCCATTCGTCGCGCCGGTAGCCGCCTTCGCGTACGCTCTGGCCGTAGCCCAGCGAATAAAAATCCTGCGCGTCCAGCCAGGACTGGTTGACGTCACGCACCTTGAAAAACGCGTCAATGACGGGGGCCGAAAAAGCCGTGGTCTGCAGCAAATAGGCCGGCCGGCCGTTGATATGGACCAAGCCGCGGTTGCGTATGTAGGCGGTGCCCGCTTTGATAAACGTATAATACACGCCGTATTTTAATTGCTCATACGCCCAGGGGGCATTTTGCTCGGCGGTGGCGTCCGGCACCAGTTCGGCGTACGGGTGCAGCATGCGCCCTTCAAAATCAATCAGCTTTTCATCTTCAAATACGG
>CALUXH010000087.1 GCA_944324695.1 uncultured Elusimicrobiales bacterium
CCGGTTTGACTTGCCCGATAGCTTTGTAAAGAGACTTTTTGGTAACGTCCATCAGTCTCTGGGCTTCGTCGGAAACTTTGCCGACGCCGAGGGTGATAGCGGCGTCTGAACAGAAGCCGTCAAGCTTAGCTCCCGTATCAATACTGATAATATCACCACTCTTTAATATTCTATCTTTTTTGGGGATTCCGTGCACGACTTCTTCATTAATGGACGCGCAAATACTGCCCGGGAATCCGCCGTAGCCCAAAAAAAGCGGCACCGCTCCGAAGGAGCGTATCGTTTTTTCGGCTATCACGTCCAAATCCAGGGTGGACATACCCGGCTCCACCGTTTCCGTCATCTTCTTGAGCACGGCCGCGGTTACTTTGCCCGCATTTCTCATCAGTTGCAATTCGTGCTCGTTTTTAACTTCTATCATAAATCCTTCTATTTTTTAAGTACGGCCAACAAATCTTCAAATACGGCTTGCGGGTCCTGGTCGCCGTTGACTTCCGCATACAAACCGTTTTGGCGGTAAAAACGCATAACCGGTTCCGTCTGTTGGTGATACACCGCAAAACGGTGGCGGATGTGGCCCGGGGTGTCATCGGGGCGCTGGAAAATCTCACCGCCCTGTTTTTGGCACTCTTCCAGGGAAAAATCCGGCCCGATTTGTTTTACCTCACCGGAAGGCAGTTTGCACTGCTTGCGCGCGGACAAACGCTGCACCGCCGCTTCTTCCGGCAATTCTATGGCTACGGCCTTGCCCAGTTTGCGGCCCAGCTGTTTCAGCATATCGTCCAGCATTTGGGCCTGGGGCACCGTGCGCGGAAAACCGTCAAAAATAATGCCTTTATCCGTACCGGCCACAATATTTTTTAATATGGACACCATCAATTCGTCAGACACCAAATCTCCGCCGTCAATAATGGCGGCCACGCGCTTGCCCAGCTCACTGCCGGAGGCGATTTCTTCACGCAGCACGTCGCCGGTGGAGATATGTTTCAGGCCCAACTCTTTTTCCAGCTTGGCGGCCTGCGTGCCTTTGCCGGCACCCGGCGCGCCCATTAGTACAATGTCCATATTAAAAACCTCGCAGCCAGACGTTTTTATAAGACACTTTTGCGTTTAGGCCCGCAACGGACCTAAACGCAAAATTAAAAACTGCTCCAGCAGGGCTTTATTGCCCCACGTTAAACCAACGCCCTTTAATTCTTTTGCTTCCTTTCAGCAAGGGCTCATAATTGCGCGCCAGCAAATGCGCCTGGATTTGGCTGACCGTGTCCAGGGCCACGCCGACAACGATTAACAACGCCGTACCGCCGAAGTAGAAGTCCACGTTGAATTCCGCACGGAAGAAATCCGGCAGCACGGAAATCAGACACACGGCGATGGCGCCGCAGAACGTCAGGCGGTTCATGACCCATTCAATATAATTTTTGGTCGGTTCGCCCGGGCGAATGCCGGGGATAAAACCGCCCCATTTTTTCATATTGTCGGCCAAGTCGGACGGGTTAATGGTCATGGAATTGTAGAAATAGCAGAAGAAAATAATCAACGCGGAGAACAATCCCATATACCAAATGCTGGAAGCGTTCATTACTTCCAACAGACGCTGCGCCCAGGGGGCTTCCTGATTAAAGCTGGCAATAGTCAGCGGCAGCGAAATCACGGACGAAGCAAAGATGACCGCGATCACGCCGCTTTGGTCAATTTTCAGCGGCAGATAGCTGGTCTGGCCGCCGTATAGTTTATTGCCGACCTGACGTTTGGCGTACTGCACCGGAATTTGGCGCTGGGCCGTTTCCAGCCACACCACCAAACCCGTGATGATAACCACGGCAGCGAAAATCACCAAAGCCATAAAGAAATCCATTTCGTCGGCTTTCACGCGGTTGACCACTTCCATAATGGCGCCGGGCAGTCTGTCCACGATACCGGCAAAGATGATGAGCGAAATACCGTTGCCCACACCTTTTTCCGTAATCTGTTCGCCCAGCCACATCACAAACATCGTTCCCGCGCACAAGGTCAGCACGGTGGTAACGAAAAAGAAGAAAGACGGATTGACCACCGCGGACACGCCGCCGGCTCCTTCCACCTTGGTAATGGCAAACGTCATCATGGAGCCTTGCAAGGCCGCCAGGAACAGCGTGAATATTCTGGTAATCTGGTTTTCTTTCCGCCGGCCCGCTTCGCCTTCCTTATGCATACGGTCAAGCGCGGGGAAAATATGCGCGCCGCGCACCAAGCTGATGATAATGGAGGCGTTGATGTACGGCATGATGCCCAGGGCCAAAATGGAAAATCTCCCGAGCGCGCCGCCCGAGAAAATGTTCATAAAGCCCAAAATACCGTTTTCATGCGCGGCAAACATCTGGCGCAGTACGTCGGTATTGATCCCCGGTATGGGGATGGCGGCCGCAATGCGGAAAACGGCCAACGCCCCGAGCAAGAAGAGAAGTCTCTTCTTAAGCTCGGGAGCGTTAAAAATATTCGCGACTGTATTGTTTTCCATTATTTGGTCTTCTTTTCAATTACAGTAACGGACCCGCCGGCTTTTTCAATGGCGGCTTTGGCCGTCTTGGAAAAACCGTGGGCGGAAACTTTCAGCGCTTTGGACAGTTCGCCCATGCCCAGGATTTTGACGCTGCAAACGTCATGAATGGCGCCGGCTTTCTTCAAAGCTTCCGGCGTCACTTCTTCGCCGGCTTTGAAGATTTTTTCCAGCGTGCCCACGTTGACATAGTCAAAACGGCGGGCAAAATCCTTGTTGGAGAAACCGCTCTTAGGCGTCTGGCGCACCAGCGGCATCTGGCCGCCGGCTTTGCTTTCTTTGCGGG
>CALUXH010000088.1 GCA_944324695.1 uncultured Elusimicrobiales bacterium
TAGAATCCATGCAGGATTTGACCGTCATTTATCCCCCCGTGCAGAAACAGCTGCCCATTACCTCCGAAATTTTGCATTTTATAGACTGCATTAAAACCAACAAAACCCCCGCCCCCAGCGGCGAGAAAGGAAGCAAAGCGCTGGAGCTGGCCCTGAAAATTACGGACCAGATTAACCGCTATGACATTCCCAAAACCGGCCACCTGCACACGCCCAAGCCTTTCCAGGTGGTGCATGACGTGGCCAAGGCCGCGCAAATTATGCTGGACGAAACCATCGGCCATTTAAAGCGGGAGGACTGATATGCCGACCATCACCCCCCTGTCCAAAAACATTCTTATTGTCGCCGGCGACGTATCGGGCGACCTGCACGCCTCCGGCTTAATCCGCGAGCTAAAAAAAGCCGACCCCGACGTACGCATTACCGCCGTGGGCGGCAAGCTTATGCAAAAAGAGGCCGACGTGTTTTTGTATGATTTGGCTTCCCAGGGCGCCAGCGGATTTATTGAACCGCTGAAAAAAATGCCGTTGTGGCTGGATCTCATGAAAAAGATCCGCGCGTATATGGAAACGCAAAATCCGTCCGCCCTGATTGTGGTGGACTTTTACGGATTTAACCACCAGGTGCTCGGCATGGCCGCGCACCGCGGCATACCGGCCTATTATTACGTTACTCCGCAGGTGTGGGCCAGCCGCCAGTACCGCGCCAAACAGCTGGCGCGCCTGACCAAAAAAATGTTCGTCATCTATCCTTTTGAAGCGGATTTCCACAAAAAATTCGGCGGCAACGCCGTATTTTTGGGCAACCCTCTTCTGGACATTATGCCTGACCCGCGCCCGCATACGGCCGAGGCCGCCGGCGGCAAGGACAAAGCCTGGAAACTGGGCCTTTTGCCCGGCAGCCGCATGGGCGAAATCAGCCGCCTGACGCCGGTATTTTACCAGGCGTTTAAACAAGTGCTCAAAGAGTTCCCCAACACGCAGGCTTATTTGTTTCTGCTGCCGGACCGGGATGAAAAAATCATTTTAAACCTGCTCGGGGAAGCGCCGCACCCGAATTTCCATATCGTCAAAGACAAAAATTATGAAATGAGAAGCCAAATGGACTTCCTGCTGGCCTGCTCCGGCACCGCCACACTGGAAAACGCGCTGTTGGGCGTGCCCATGGTAGTGGCATATAAACTGTTCTGGCCGACATACCGCATTGCCAAAGCCGTCATCAAAGTGCCGTATATTTCCCTGGTCAATCTGCTGGCCGGCAAGCAGGTGGTCAAAGAACTGATACAAGGGGACGCCACCGCGCGCGCCCTGGCGGCGGAAACCATGGCCATGTTCCAAAATCCGGCCAAACTGGCCGCCCAGCGCGCCGAACTGTTAAAACTGCGCGCGTCTTTGGGTGAAAAAGGCGTGGCGGCACGGGCTGCCAAAGAAATCCTGGCCGATATTGTGAAAAAATAATATGCAACTGAGCGAACTGGTAGCGCAATTTAAAGAATACAGTCCCAACGCAGACACCTCTATGTTGGAGAAAGCCTACCGCTTTGCCCAAAACGCCCACAAAGACCAAAAACGCGAAACCGGGGAACCGTATTTTAACCACTGCTGCGCGGTGGCGCAAATCCTGCTGGATTTCAAAATGGATGAAGAAACCATTTGCGCCGGTCTGTTGCACGACACGGTGGAAGATACGGGCGTCACCGCCGAAGAATTGAAAAAAGAATTTAACAAAGAAATCGCCCACATGGTGCAAGGCGTTACGAAAATCAGCGATTTAAAGTTTTCCTCCACCGACGAAGAAACCGTGGAAAACTGGCGTAAAATGCTGGTGGCCGTAGCCGAAGACGTACGCGTCATCCTGATTAAGCTGGCAGACCGCACCCACAATATGCGCACCATGGACGTTATGCCCCCGGAAAAGCAGAAATTTAAGTCCTACGAAACCATTACCCTCTATGCTCCGCTGGCCCAGCGCCTGGGGATGTTTACCATCAAAACCGAGCTGGAAGATTTAGCCTTTAAATATTTATATCCCGAAGCATACAAAGACCTGGTGCAGCAGGTGGAAAAACGCACCGCCGACCGAGAAGCGGCATTAAACGCATTTAAAAAAGAATTGGAACCCGCTTTGCAACAAGAAAATTTGGAATACCGTCTGCTCTCGCGCGCCAAGAACTACTATTCCATTTACCGCAAAATGCAAAAACAACATTTGACGTTTAATGAAATACAAGATTCGCTGGGCGTGCGCATTATTACCAAAACGCTGGCGGACTGTTACAAAGCGCTGGGCATCGTGCATTCGCGCTTCAAACCGCTGGCCGGTACGTTTACCGATTACATCGCCACCCCCAAAGCCAACATGTACCAGAGCATACACACCACCGTACTGGTGCCCACCGGCGACATTGTGGAAATACAAATCCGCACCGAAGAAATGCACCGCACCTGCGAATACGGTATAGCCGCGCATTGGAGATACAAACTCGGCGCGGGAAAAAAGGATAAAAATTTTGACGAAAAAATAAACTGGATACGCCAGTGGATTGAATGGCAGCGCGACTTAACCGCCCCGCGCGAATTTTTGGAAGGATTTCAAACCGACATCAATTTACAGCAGGTATTCGTATTTACGCCGCGGGCGGACGTCAAACCGCTGCCGGACGGCGCCACCCCCATAGATTTCGCCTATGCCATTCATACAGACATCGGTGACCATTATATGGGAGCCAAAGTAAACAACCGCATGGTCAGCATGGATTATGTATTTAAAACCGGCGACGTATGCGAAATCATTACCAAGAAAAACGCCGCCCCCAAACGCGACTGGTTGGAATTTGCCAAAACCGCCAACGCACGCAGCCGCATTAAACGTTATCTGCGCGCCAAAGGGGAGGACATCTGATGATTTCCTGCCCGCGCTGCCGCCGCCCCATAGATGAAACCGACGCCTATTGCCGCCACTGCGGCAGGGCCCTGCGCCCGCGCATGGGTTTTTGGTATGATCACGGAGGCATTCTGTTGCTTACCTTAATAGTGGGGCCTTTTTCATTAATTACGGTCTGGCTTTCGCGCAAATTAAGCCCGGCGGCCAAATGGGGCTGGACCGGCGCCATCGTCCTGTTTTCCGCTTACTTCATGTACACGCTGTACCGCTCCTTTTTACTAATCCAAGAAGCCTTGACCTACGCACTGCCGAGCGGACTGTAAAATTTATCCGGCTCGTTGCGTCCGTTTTTTTGTAGAATATGGAGTACCCTTTGTTTTGTGATGACACAGTGAGGATAAAAGATGACTGACGAAGAAGTCAAACATAATGTAACCAAAAAAGGCCAACCGAAAGCGTTGTATATGCTTTTTATGGTTGAAATGTGGGAACGTTTTAACTATTATGGCATGCGGGCGCTGCTTTCGCTGTTTATGATCA
>CALUXH010000089.1 GCA_944324695.1 uncultured Elusimicrobiales bacterium
CGTCTTTGAACATCTCCCGGGTGTTAACCAGGCCCAACTCTTTGTAAGACACGGTCATAAAGCGTCCTCCTGAAAAATATACTTATCACAAGTATTCTACAATTTTTCCGCGCCTGCGCCAAATGGGCCGCGCTTGCCAAAAAATGGCTTTGTGAGTATAATGTAATATACATTAGTACGCGCGTGTACGGGAGTAACATGGATTTGAACAATTTAGAGAAACTGACGCAGCTAAACGGCGTGTCCGGCCGCGAGGACGCCGTGCGCGAGGAAATTGCCGCCCAGCTGCAGGCCCTGGGCCTGCCTGCCCATACGGACGCTTTGGGGAACCTGATTGCTTACAAAGAAGGCACCGGTCCGCATAAAATTATTTTGTGCGCCCATATGGACGAAGTGGGTCTGATGGTCAAATACGTTTCACCGGACGGGTTTTTGTCTTTTATCACCGTGGGCGGCATAGATCCGCGCACCCTGCTTGCCCAGCGCGTGACGGTGCATACCGCTTCAGGCCCGATTACGGGCGTCATCGGCACTAAGCCGGCGCATATCACGCAGGAAGCCGAGCGCGGCAAGGCGGTGCCTCTTTCCGATTTGTTTATTGACGTGGGTTTGTCCGGTCCGGAAGCGGCCAAAACCGTCGCGCTGGGGGATTTTGTTACGTTGGAGCGCCCTTTTATTCGTTTTGGAAACGGACGCTTATGCTCCAAGGCTTTTGACAACCGCGTGGGATGTTTTTGTTTGTTGGAAGCGTTAAAGCGCGTTAAAAAACCGCTGCTTGGAGTGCATGCCGTATTTTCCGTACAGGAAGAAGTCGGCCTGCGCGGGGCCGGGACGGCCGTGTTTGGGCTGGAGGCGGACGCGGCACTGGCCATAGACACGACGGGCGCGGCGGACATTCCGCTGTGCCGCCCGCAGGACTATCTGGTGCGTTTGGGCGGCGGCGTAGCCGTCAGTGCCATAGACGCAGCCACCATTACGCCCAAGTGGCTGTTTGATGATTTGACGGATTTGTGCCGCACGGAAAATATCCGCCACCAGGTGCGTATTGCGCCTCGCGGCGGCAACGACGCCGGAGCCATACACCGTTCCCGCACGGGCATTGCTTCCTGCGCGCTGTCTATTCCCACGCGCAATATTCATTCCAATGTGGAAGTTACGGACGAACACGATATTCAAGCGGCCATAGATTTGCTTTGCGCCGTGCTGGAAAAAGGCCTGAAAGGAATGGACTGAACTTATGACAAAAGATTTGCCGCTCTCTGCCAAGCGTTCCCGGTATGTGAATATTACCGATTTTTTGCAGGAAGAAAGATACCGTCTTCCTGAAACCGAAAAAAAACAGTTGGAAAAACTGGACGCGGCTTACCGCGCATTGGCGGCGGTGCTGTATAATTTTGTGCCCACTTCCGGCCATCCGGGCGGAAGCATTTCTTCCGGCCGTATTGTGGAAAGCCTGCTTTATAAAATTATGGCCTATGAGCTGGCCGCTCCCCGCCGTAAAGATGCGGATATTTTGTCTTACGCCGCCGGCCATAAAGCCTTAGGCCTTTATGCCCTGTGGGCCCTGCGCAATGAATGTGCGCGTATTGCCCGGCCGGCCCTGTTGGCGCAGAAAGAGCAAGATCAGCTGCGGCTGGAAGATTTGTTGGGATTTCGACACAATAAAGCGCAGGGAACGCCGCTGTTTGAAAAATTTCACAGCAAGCCTTTAGGCGGCCATCCGGAACCGCTGGTGCCTTTTGTCTGGACCTCTACCGGGGCCAGCGGCGTGGGGGACGCTTCCGCCGTCGGATTGGCCATTGCCGCCGCGGATACATACGGCAAGAACTGCCCCGTAGTGAATATTTTGGAGGGCGAAGGCGGGCTGACCGCCGGGCGCGTCAGCGAAACGCTGGCCGCCGCCGCCACGGCGCAGTTGAAAAACGTGATTTTTCACATAGACTGGAATGAAGCCTCTATTGAAAGCGACCGCGTTACCAACGACGGGGAAAAACCCGGCGATTATACGCAGTGGACGCCGCTGGAACTCTTCCGGATACATGATTTTAACGTGATTTTTGTGCCGGAGGGCCATAATTTTGAGCAGATTTACGCCGCGCAGAAGCTGGCGCTGGATTTGCCCGGCCATCAGCCTACGGCTATTGTGTATCGCACGGTCAAAGGCTGGCGTTACGGTATAGAGGGCCGCGCTTCGCACGGAGCGGGACATAAATTTTGCTCGCCGCAGTTTTACGGAGCGTTGGAAGAATTTGAGCGGCTCTTTGGCGTTTCTTTCCCGCGTTTTGAAGGCGAAAAAACGCCGGAAAATATAGAGAGGAACTATTGGGCCGTCTTGCAAACGTTCCGCGAAGCGTTGGAAAAAGAAGAAGATACGGCGGCGTTTGCGGCGCAGTGTGTGCATGGCCGCGCGGCGGATTTGCGCATGCTGGCGCGTGAGAAGCGTTCCTGTTTGGGCGACGTGCAAAAAATTTATACGGATTTTGACCCCGCTTGTCCGCCGGCGGAGTTTGCGTTTGCGGTTGGGGAAAGTTACACCACGCGCGGCGTACTGGCCGACGTGCTGGCGTATTTGAACAAGCAAAGCGGCGGCTGTATTTTGACCGGGTCGGCCGATTTGTACGGCTCCACCAATGCGGGCAAAATCGCCAAAGATTTCCCAGAAGGATTTTATAATGCGGTGAGCAATCCGCTCAGCCGTGAGCTTTCCGCCGGAGGCATTTGCGAAGATGCGCTGGCGGGCATTTGTAGCGGGATTTCTTCGTATGGCAAACATATCGGCGTGTGGTCTTCCTATGCGGCGTTTTTGGCTTTTGCGCATGTAGCCGCGCGTCTGCACGCCATCGGTTACCAAACCGCACATGAGGCCGGAGGCGACCCCAATACGCTGGTGCTTTTCTGCGGCCACGCGGGGCTTCCCACCGGGGAAGACGGCCCGACGCACGCCGACCCGCAGGCTTTGCAGCTGGTACAGGACAATTTCCCCAAAGGATTAAGTATTACGCTGACCCCCTTGGAAGTGGACGAAATATGGCCGCTGATTACGCGTTCTTTGCGTCTGCGTCCCGCATTGCTCAGCCCGTTTGTAGTGCGTCCTTCTTATAAATGTTTGGACCGTGCCGCACTGGGGCTGGAACCTGCGGAAAAGTCCGTTCAGGGCGTGTATTATATGATGAAACCGCAGGGAGATCCGGACGGGGTGATTTTTATACAGGGTACCGGTGCGGGCCGTATTTTTGCGCAGGAAGTATTGCCAACACTGAAAGAGGAAAAGCTGAACCTGGCTGTTCTTTATGTGTCCAGCCGGGAACTGTTTGAACTCCTGCCGCAAGAGGAGCAGGACAAACTGGTGCCGCCTGTCTGGAAGCAAATAGCCACCGGCATTACCGATTTTACGCTGCCTACGCTGGAGGGGTGGCTGCATAGCGATGCAGGGCGTGCCTGCGCGCTGTGGCCGCACAAGAGCGGGATTTATCCCGGCAGCGGCAGTGCGTCAAAAGTCTATGAAGAAGCGGGCATGGACGCGCCGGCCCAGCTGCGCGCCGTCAAAGCATATTTGGCGCGGCGCAGAGAGGGGACTTGGCGCTGACGATATTTAAGGAGAAGAAAATGGCAGAAGAAAAACCTTATTTAACTGGAAGAACCTATATTTTCAAACTACCCAAAGGAAAGGATTTGCTGGAATCTTTGACCGATTTTTGCCATGACAATCAGGTCAAATGCGGTATTGTAAACGTGATTGGTGCGGTGGAAAACGCCACCGTCAGCGTTTATGATCAGGCCAAGAAAAAATACGATAAAAAGGTCGTCGCCGAACCGATGGAATTATTAAGCCTGTCCGGCAATATCAGTATCCAGGACAACCGCCCCTGCGTGCATGCGCATGTAATACTGGCCAACAAAGATTACCAGGTTACCGGCGGCCATTTGCTGCCCGGCACCAAAATCTTTATTGGAGAAGCCTATATACAGGAGCTGGTCGGGGAGCCGAAAGTGCGCCGTCTGGACAAAGTAACCAAAGTAGCTCTTTGGGGCTGACGGGTTTATCTCCCCCGCTCCTGGGAGATGCAGAATGTTTTGAGATCCCCCGGCTTTGCCGGGGGATATGTTTTTTAACGCAAACGAATACCCCGGGCTTCAGCCCGGGGTATTTCTTTGTCTTTTTGGTTAGCGTGCATTATATATTTCGTAAATACTGGCATGAGCCGGGCTGATGGGCAGGGATATTTCCCAGTTTTGTCTTTTTGTGCGCCGGTATTGTTTGGCCCGTTTTAAGAGCAGCATGCGATGGGTCTGTAAATTAACGTACTCCCTTTCCTGAGAGTCTAAATCCACTATGGCTGTTTCGGCAAAGCCGTCTCCTGCGCGCCAGTAAGGGCGAACAACGGGGAAAGTAAAAAATTGTTTAATCCGGTTCCATGTGTTTTTCATACTTTTATTTTAGGCCGTCACGGGAGAAAAACCCAGAGCCTTAAGGCCCAGAATAACGGGTGTTTTGGGCCCTGTTTCCCGGGCCTGGTAGGCCCAGTATGAGAATAGGACTTCAAACACGGCATAGTGTAAAACCCCGTCCTTTTTGGGACGGGGCGAATAATCAGTTTTCATAGATGGGCTTGTAATTTTTTATATCGGCGGTTTTTATCAGATGAATGGCGGTCAACGCCGGCGGCATGCCGATGTAGGGCATGGCCTGCACCATGGCGGCCAGCAAGGTTTCCTTGCTGTTTCCGGCTTTTAAATTGCCGACGATATGCGCGCTGAGCTGTTTTTCATCGCCGGAGGCGGCCAGGGCCACCAACACCAGCAGTTCTTTTTGCCGAAGGGTCAGCCCTTCCCGGGTATAAAAATCCCCAAAACCAAACGAAGTCAAAATATACGGCACTTTTTCATTGTACGGCGCGGGCAGGGAGGCCATGGCGGCTTTTACTTCATCTGCGTATAGCGGGCTCTGAATGGCCAGACCCTTTTCATAGCGGTTTTTGTCCGATACGGTGCCCTGTTTTTTCAACGGCAGCTTGATGCCCCGCGTTTTGGCCACTTCATTGAAAACGGCCACGGCGTTGAGCGTACGCGGAAACCCGATAAACGGGGCGCATAAATAAATGGCTTCCCGCACCGCAACGGGGTCATTGCCGACATTGAGGGCCGCGTTTATATGGGCTTTTAGCTGGGGCAGCGTCTGAATGGCGGCCAGCGAGGTAACGGTGATGAGTTCACGGGTTTTGTCGTCCAAATCACCGATGTAAAACACTTCCCCGAAAATAAATTCCTGCAGGATTTGCATCAGTTCGGGGTCTGACGGATCTTCCTGCCGTTCGGCGCGGAACAGCCGTTGATAGGTCTCGTCGGCTTTTTGGCTGCGGGGTTTGTCAGCATTGGCTGCCGCGGCGGGCACCGCCTGCAGCGCCAGCAGGCAGAGCGGTAAGATGAGTTCCAGGGTTTTTTGCATATTCGGCTCCTTGTGTTAATTTATGATATAGTAAATTATAAATTGTGGAGCTGACTCCAGGTCAAGAGCCTGTTAGGGGCGGCACCCGCCCGCCCGGCGCGTAATTGCTATAATAAATAAGGATATGTCCATATTTTCCAAACTTTTCAAACTCTTTATTACCGTGGTGCTGATGCCGCTTATCCCCATGGCTTTGTTGCTTGTCTATTACCAGAACCGCCAGAAGGACAATATCCTGGAAACCCATTACAATTTGGCCGAAATCATTTCTTATAACATGCAGCAGTCGGCCGGGGAATTAGGGGAGCGGCTGGTTTTTATGCACCAAATCCCTGACTTGCTGGCAGAAGGCAAAAGTCCCGTCCCTCTTTTGCGCAATGCGTTGGAAACGAACACTGATTTGCTGTTTTTGGCCGTGCTGGACGCACAGGGAAAAGAGTTATTCCGTGCAGCAAGGGACGCGCAGGATTTGGCCGGCCCGGAAATAGATTTGTCCGCGGACGGATATTTGCCTTATATGGCAAGGCAGCCTCGTTTATATTTGGCCCCGTTTAACATGACTGACGGAGCGGCCGTAACGGAATTTGTTTATCCGCTGGAAGGAGGGGGATTTTTATACGGTTTTTTAAATTGGTATGATCTGCTGGATCGGTTGCAGCAGCTGCGTATCGGATATACGGGACAGGTGTTCTTGGCGGCTCCTTCAGGGGAGGGCTACTATCTTCCTTTTCAGCGCATGCCGCAGGTATCAACGTCGCAGCTAAGCGCCTGTTTTGAAAGCGGTTCGCGGTTTATCCGCCATCTGCCGGGCGAAGACGAAGATTATGTGGGCGCCTTTGCTCCCGTCAATGCGTTGGATGCGTATGTCGTCGTATTGCAGCCTAAGGAAGAAGCGTTTCGAAGTTTGTATTTTTCCAATGTGGTGATTATTTTGTTTTTGCTGGCCATAGCCACGCTGGCGTATTTCGGTGCGTTGACGTTTTCTCGCAGTCTGGGCGAGCCGATTGCCGCGCTGGCCCGCGGGGCGCGGGAAGTCAGCCGCGGGAATTTGGATCACCGCGTCAATGAAGAGGCCGGCTGGGGGGAATTTGAGCAGCTGATTAAATCTTTTAACAAGATGACGGCGGATTTAAAAGACTATCAGGCCTTGCAGCTGAAAAACCAAGTCAGCGAAATGAAAGAGCAGGTGTTCCGCTCTGTGGCGCATGATTTGCGCGCGCCGCTTTTGGGCTTGCAGGGGTATATTTATCTTCTCTCCAGCGGCAAGATTACTGAAGATCAGCGCAGCGAATATTTGCAGCGTATGGATGAAGCGGCCAAAAATCTGTCCTCGCTTTTGGAGGATGTGCTGTCCGTGTCGCGTGTGGAAGCGGGCATGACCTTGCCGCAGCGTCAGCTTGTGGAATTGGAGCCGCTGCTGCAAAATGTGCTCAATACCCTTCGTCCCGCCGCGCAGGAAAAGGGCCTGAAATTGGGAATGCAAGTGCCTGCGGGGCTTTGTGCCTGGGCGGACCCGAAACTGTTGCGGCGCATAGTGACCAATTTGCTTTCCAACGCCGTCAAATTTACGCGGGAAGGCTTTGTCAAAATCAGCGCCGCGGATGAAGAAAAGCAAACCGTTATTTCCGTGCAGGACAGTGGCGTGGGCCTGACGGAGAAACAATGTGCGGAGATTTTTGAAAAATACCGCCAGGTAGATGAAAAAGCCGAAGGCTACGGGCTGGGGCTTTTTATCAGCCGCCAGCTGGCCCGCGCGCACGGCGGGGATTTGAAGGCCGAGTCTGAAGAAGGAAAGGGCAGCACCTTTATCCTGACGCTGCCCAAGGAGGAAGCATGAGCGTTTTTTGGCGTTTGACGCTGGCGTATTACATTTGTGCCGTGTTATTTTACAACCGTACTTTTTTCGCCTGGCGTGACCGTCGGCCGGTTTTGGCCGGTTTGTTGCAGTTTGCGGCGTATTTTGTCATAGGCGGCATGCTGACTTGGGCTTACCGGGAATTGCCCTGGCCGCTTTTGGGATTGTGGCCCGTGCCCGCTGTGGTGTGTTTGGCGGCGTTTGCCTTGTTTGAAGCGGTGAATAACAAAATGATGGTTTACCGCACGGGGCAGCAGTTTCGTTATACGCTGACATTTGTGACGCATGATATTTTGGCTTTGCTGTTTATTCTGCTGTGCGCGCCGACGCGGGTATTGTATGAAACCGGCAATATCGTGGCCGACCCGTGGGTTATTTTCTTTGTGGGAGTGCTGGTGGTAACCAAAATGTTCAGCGTATTTATTTTTATGGTGGAGCAGGATTTGTACGGGCGCGATTATCCGACCATAGACGAAAGTTTTGTTACCATGCTGATGCGTTTGATTTTCTATCTCATCGTGTTGTTGCCCGGCTGGCGCTGGGTGCTGTGGTTTGTGGTGTGGCTGTGGGCCTGCCGCGTGGCGCGGCGCAATCGGTTGCTGGATTTTTCGCGCTTTGCGCTGTATTTCGGCGCGGTCGGGGCGACGGCGGTGGGATTTTTGGCCAAATGGAGTTTTTATTTGCAGTTATGACCCCGCTAAGTGAAATTAAATTTGCCTGTTTGGACACGGAAACGACGGGTCTGTCGCCCGAGCGCGGCGGCAAAATTTGCGAAATTGCCGTTTCCGTCAGCCAAAACGGCCGTAAGCTGGAAGAATTTTCCACCCTGCTCAACCCGGGCATGCCCATGCATCCCGACGTGATTGCCATACACGGCATTACCAATGACATGGTCAAAGACGCGCCGAAATTTATAGACGTGTTGCCGCGCCTGTTGGCCCTGTTGGACGGCTGCGTGCTGGTGGCGCACAACGCCGATTTTGATTTGAGTTTCCTGCGCGCCGAAACGGCTTCCTGCGGACTGCGCCTGCCGGATTACCCGGTGGTGGATACGCTTAAACTCGCGCGTAAAAACGGGCGTTTTCAGCGCAACAATCTGGGCATCATCGCCGCCGCGCTGGGCATAGACGCGCAGGGCGCGCACCGCGCCATGGCCGACGTGCGCATGACGGAAAAAGTGCTGTACAATTTCTTGCATGAATTTGCGCGCTGCGGTGTAAACTGCCTGGAAGAATTGCAAAAATGCCAGTTTAAAAGGCATGAAAAAGCCGTGCTGGGGCTGACCCCGCTGCCGTGACCGCGCGGCAAAGACTTTCATATAATATAAGTGATAGACCGCATATGCGGTATACAGTAAGGAGAAAATTTATGAAAAAAGTAGTGTTAATTATCCGTGACGGCTGGGGCGACGCCAAGCCCGGCAAATACAATGCCGTCAGCAACGCCAAAACGCCCAATATGGATAAATATTTGGCCCAGTGGCCGCATACGCAGATTGAAGCCTCCGGCGAGCAGGTGGGCCTGCCTGCGGGGTATATGGGCTCTTCGGAAGTGGGACATCTGAACATGGGCGCTGGGCGCATTGTCATTCAGGAACTTAAACGTTTGAAAGACACCATTGAGGACGGCTCTTTGTTTAAATCCGCTCCGTTTACCGCCGCCATAGACAATTGTCTTAAGAACGGAAAGGCTTTGCATTTAATGGGGCTGGTGCAGGACGAAGGCGTACACGCGCACCAAGATCACCTGTTTGCCATTTTGAAATACGCCGCCGAAAAAGGCATTAAGCAAATTTACATTCATTTCTTTTCCGACGGGCGCGATACGCCGCCGAAATCTTCCGTCGGTTTTATCCGCCAGCTGGAAGAACATATCAAACAGTGCGGCGCGGGTCAGATTGCCACGATTCAGGGCCGCTACTATGCCATGGACCGCAGCGAAAACTGGGCGCTGACCGACCAGGCCTATAACTTGATTGTGCACGCGCAGGGCCTGCACGCCAAGACGGCCGAAGAAGCCGTGCAGACCGATTACGAAACCCTCAAAACGCCGGACGGAGGCCCCATGGTGGATGAATACATTCCGCCTACGGTGCTGGGCGATTACAAAGGTATGAATGAGGGCGACAGCGTGATTTTCTTTAACTTCCGCCAAGACCGCGCCATTCAGCTGACCAAAGCTTTTATTGATCCTGCTTATCCGGGCAAAATCACCCGTGTGCCGTGCGTGTACTGCGGGTTGACGAAATATTATGATTCTTTTCCGTACAATGCCCTGCCGTCTATGACCGACGGCGGCGGTATGAACAATTTGCTGGGGCAGGTGATTTCCAAAGCCGGCCTGAAACAGCTGCGCCTGGCCGAAACGCAGAAATTCAAACACGTCACTTCCTTCTTCAACGGCAAGCAAATTCAGCCGTACGAAGGGGAGGAACGCATTGAAATCAAAGGCCGCTTTGACCCGGCCACCTTTGCCGAGCACCCGGAAATGGAAGCCTACCGCGTGGCGGACGAAGCCGTTAAACAGCTGGAAGGCGGCAAGTATGATTTTATCGTCATTAACTTTGCCAACGGGGATATGGTGGGTCATACCGGCAACTTTCATTCCGTCGTCAAAGCCATTGAAGTGGTGGACGAATGCGTGGGTAAAGTAACCGAAGCCGCCTTGGATAAAGGCTACGCGGTGATGATTACCGCCGACCACGGCAACGCCGAAGAAATGTGGGACGAAAAAATCAATATGCCCAAAACGGCGCACACCACGAACCTGGTGGACTTTGTCTATGTCAACCCGGATGATGCCCAAGCCAAAATGGCCGCAACGGGTAACCTGGGCGATATCGCCGTAACGGTCCTGCAGGTCATGGGGCTGGAAAAACCGGCCGACATGACGGCCAAAAGCTTGATAGAGAAATAAAGGGCTCCGCCCTTGCACCTGCTTCTTTTTTGGCATTGCCCAAAAAGGAAGCAAAAAGGCTGGCCGATTGGGAAATATAAAAAATCCGTTTGGCGGCTGTTTTGTAAACTCGCTTTGCTCAAACATACAAAACAGGCACCCCCGTCAAACGGGTTTTTTATAGACATTTCCATTATCGGCGGAAATATATGCAACAATATCTTAAAGTGAAAGTGCACGCGGGGGAGAAGAAAGAAAAACTCCTGCAAAAAGCGCCGGACAGTTTTGAAATCTGGGTCAAAGCCCCTGCCGAACGCGGCCTGGCCAATGCCGCGGTGCGTGCTGCGCTGGCGGCGCATTTGGGCGTGGCGGAAAACCGACTTTCTCTTGTCAAAGGCGCCACCAGCCCCGCCAAAATTTTCCTGCTTAGAGAGCAGGCTTGTATTTCTTAAATAAACGATTATAATAGAAATATCTCTTTTAGTGGAAAACGATATGCGCAGTGTTTTACTTTTTCTTTTTTTATTTGGTGTTTCTTTTTCCTCTTTGTTTGCCTATCTTCCTTTAGAAGCGCCGAGGGGTTTTGCGGCGTATCCTTTGGAAGAAAATTTGGAGCAGGCTGCCGAACGGGCCGCCCGCGCCGCCAAAGAGCAGAATCCGCTGCGGCGTGTTTTACTGGAAAGCCCTTCCCCGCGGTTTGGGGTTTTTAAGCGGGACGGTAAAGTTTCACCCGTCCTGGTCCGGGAATTTTTGGTAACGGACGCTTCGGAAAGGAAATATATGGGGACGTTCGGGGTGGCCACTTGCATTGCGGTGGTTTTGGTCGGTAAAAAAGAAGGCCGCGTTGTAAAAACCGGCCTGGCCCATGTGAGCGCTGGATGTTATCTGAAGGCTTCTTGGCGTTTTTTTAAACCGGTGCTGGAGGCGGCAGAGGAAGTAGAGGTATATTTGGTGGCCTCGTACGGAAGTGAAGAGACGGCCCTGCGTGTGCTGGAGGCCCTGTCTTTATTTGCGGGCGCAGCAGGAAACCCGAAAATGTCTTATTTCGTGAATTTGCATGGGCCGAATGCCCTTATTGTCAATGTGGAAAAAGGGGAACTTTATAGCGGGTTTGACTTGGCTTATTCTGAAGTCCCCAAGGACGTTTTGCGAAAGAATTTGCGGGACGACTCTTGGATTTTGTTCCATCATACGCCGTTAATCCCTTCCCGGAGCATGGCGGAAAATTATCGCTAGTGCCGTCATGCCGATTAAGGCGTCAAAGTGCGGAAAATTTAGTTTTTGCGCCGTATTTGGCGCGCGGAAATGAATCATGTGAATGGCCGGATAGGAAGGTGCTTTTAAAAGGGCTTGCATTGTTTTTTTTTTTTGATAAATTTTGTTCATGAACAAAATTTATCAAAAAATGTATCCGGGGAATAAAAACCGCTCTGAAGGTATTTTAGGCGGCTTTATTCATGAAGCCGCTCCGGAGGATTCTCTCTTAGAATCTCATCCGCAGGCCGTCAAACGGGCCGGCTTTACGCTGATAGAATTGTTGGTGGTGGTGCTGATTATCGGCATATTGGCAGCCATTGCCGTACCGCAATATACCGCCGCGGTAGATAAAGCCCACGCCAGCCGCCTGCTGGTGCTGGGCAAATCCGTTAAAGACGCACTGGAGCGTTATTATATGGCCAACGGGACATATACGCAGGATTTTTCCCTGTTGGACATACAAATGCCGGCCGGAGGGGTTTTGTCTGCGGGCAACGGCCTGCGTTATGACAACGGGGATTTCTTTTCCATCATGGCCGCCGGCTCATCCAATCCCTGGATGGTGTCCGCCTTCAATGCAAGATGGGAGCTGGATATGCGGTTAAATATCGGACTGGATCAAAGCTCCTGGAAGGGGAAAATGTACTGCTATGCCTATAATGACAACCCAAAAGTGCACCGCCTGTGCAAAACATTGGGCGGCTCCCAGGTTAGCACTACTTGTGGTGGCAGCGGGGCCTGCACCGCTTATTTAATTTCAAATTAATATCCGGTTGCCAAAAATATTTTCTTTTTGTTATAATATCCCTAAGGAAAGAATCGCCCGGGCCGCAGGTGAGTCAGTGCCCAAAAGAGATTCAATAAAAGCCGCGCGGGGCGTAAAGGACGCCCTGTGAGGTTTTTTGTCTGTAAAATAAAAACGGAAATAGTATAATAAATCTATGAGAACCTACGAAACTGTAACGATTGTCAAACCGCAGCTCTCCGACGGGGAAGTGGCGGAATTCGTGACCAAGGTTAAAGAATTGGTCGCCAAGAACGGCGGGGAAGTGACCAGCGAGGAAAAACTGGGCCGCCGCAAATTCACCCACGACATCAATCACGTGCGCGACGGCTTTTATCTGTATTTAAAATTCAAAGCCGAACCGAACTTCATCAAAACGTGGGATGAAACCATGAAGCTCAATGAAAAAGTGCTGCGCTCCATGGTGATGCTGGCCAGCGAAATCAAAGCCAAGCCGGCCCCGGTGACCAAATAAGAGGCTCTTATGGCAGGCCAAATCAGACTTCCGGAACAGAACCAAGTCCTTATCGCGGGGCGCTTAACGCGCGATCCGA